>JAEWWF010000002.1 GCA_023396465.1 Pseudomonadota bacterium | reverse complement strand
TGGAATCCTTGCCGGCCTGGTAGTTCGGCGCCATCAGGTAGACCCGCTTCAGGTTCTGCTCGTTGGCGTACTTGCCCATCACCTCGGCGAAGTTGTCGTTCTGGTAGGCGGTGTTGAAGTAGCGCGGGTGGCAGCCCTTGCCGGCCAGCGGCGCCGGCCCGGCGTTGGGGCTGACGTAGAGGATGTCGTAGTTGCGCACCAGCTTGGGGATCGTCGCCATGGCGACATTGGAGAAAATGGCGCCGGTCATGATCTTCACGCCGTCGCGCTCCACCATGCGCTCGGTCAGCTGGGTGGCGGTGCCGGGGTCGAGGCCGTCGTCCTCCACCAGCAGGGTCACCCGGTCGGCGACGCCGGCCTGTTCCAGCGCCAGCTCGAAGCCCTTGCGGACGTGGTCGCCAAGGTAGCCGGCGCCGGTGGACAGGGTGGTGACCATGCCCACCTTCACTGGATCGGCCGCCTGGGCGGCTCCGGCGGTGGCGAGCAGAAGGGCGGCGGCGGCCACGGTGGCGGCGGACTTCATGGGCATCGGCGGAAGGCTCCCCTGTTCTGTTCTGCGTCCAGTTGTACCCGATGCCGCCGCCGGGGAGAAAACGATTTCCGTTCCGCCGCCGCCGCAGGCATGCTGGCTTTTCTCCTTGTCCCGTCGTCACGCCCATCGTCGAGCCACCCACCATGACCGAGATCCCGTCCGTCGTTGCCTTGCAGGGTTTCATCGCCGTGCTGGAAGTGCTGGGCGTTGCCGTCTTTGCCCTCTCCGGCGCCCTGACGGCGGCCCGCAAGGAGATGGACCCTTTCGGCTTCATGGTGCTGGGGGTGGCGACCGCCGTCGGCGGCGGCACCCTGCGCGACCTGGTGCTGGGGCTGCCGGTGTTCTGGGTGGCGAAGCCCCATTACCTCGTTGCCTGCATCGTCGCCTCGCTGCCGGTGTTCTGGCTCGCCCGCCTGCTCGACAGCCGGTACAAGGCGCTGGTGTGGGCCGACGCCATCGGCATGGCCTTGTTCACCGTCACCGGCACCCAGAAGGCGCTGGAGGCCGGCGCGCCGCCTTCGGTCGCCATCACCATGGGCATCATGACGGCGGCCTTCGGCGGTTTGATCCGCGATATCCTGTGCGGCGAAAGCCCGCTCATGCTGCGCAAGGAGATCTATGCCACCGCCGCCTTCATTGGCGCCGCCGCCCTGGTGGTGATGACCGAACTGGAGGTGCCGCGCGAGGTGCGGGCGCTGGCCGCCTTCGGCATCACCTTCGTGGTGCGGGCGCTGGCGATCCTGCGCGGCTGGTCGCTGCCGCACTACCGCCGCCCCGACAGGCCGCTGGACGGACCGCCGAAATGGCGCCCCTGAGCAGCGGCAACGGTGGAAGCGGCCGGTCCATGTCCCTATGTGAGCGGGAGGAATCGGGCCAGGCTGGAGCCATGACGTCAGACGACACACAGACCCCGGCGCCGCGCGCCACCGGAACACCGACGCCGCGCGCCACCGGATCGGGCGTGGACGCCTTTCTGCGCAAGGTGGCCGCCGCGCCGGCACCGCAGGCCCAGGCGGGCCAGCGCGGCCGCCTGCTGTTCGCCCTGGATGCCACCGCCAGCCGGCAACCCACCTGGGCGCAGGCCAGCCGCGTGCAGATGGAGATGTTCTCCGTCGCCGCCGGCCTCGGCGGGCTGGAGATGCAGGTTGCCTTCTACCGCGGCTTCGGCGAGTTCAAGGCCACCCCCTGGCTCAGCGACGGCGCCGATCTGCTGCGCCGCATGAGCAAGGTGGGTTGTATCGGCGGCCACACCCAGATCGCCCGCGTGCTGCGCCATGCGCTCAACCAGACGCGGGAGCGCAAGGTGGCGGCGCTGGTGTTCGTCGGTGACGCGGTGGAGGAAAATCCCGACGAGATCTGCCATCTGGCCGGCGAGATGGGGCTGAACGGATTGCCCGCCTTCCTGTTCCACGAAGGGCCGGACATGGGCGCCTACGGCGTCTTTCAGCAGGCGGCGCGGCTGTCGGGCGGCGCTTGTTGCCGGTTTGATGCCTCCAGCCCGCGGGAGCTTCACGATCTGCTGTCGGCGGTGGCGGTGTTCGCCGCCGGTGGACGCAAGGCGCTGATGGACTACGGCCGCCGTTCCGGCAACCGCAGCGTCCTGCAGCTGACCCACCAGATGGGAGGCTGACGGCCGCAATGCTGCTGGGGGCGCTGGTTCTCGGGGTCGGCCTGCTGGTCGCCTACATGCTCATCGGCCAATGGTACGTCAATGCCGCGCCGCGCGACGTGGCCAAGGGGCTGAAGCGCGGCGCCCTGGTGCTTGCCCTGCTGGCGGTGGTGGCGCTGGTGGTCACCGGCCGCCTCGGCTGGGCGCTGGCGCTGCTGGCCGGTCTGGCCCCCTGGGCCATGCGCCTGCTGCGGCTGGTACTGCTGGGGCAGGTGCTGCGCCGCACCGGATTGTTCGGCGGGCCGGGCGGCTTCTCCACGCCCGGTGGTGGCGGCGGATTCGGCTTCGGCATGCCCGGCGGCGGGTCCGGCCGTGCCGCCGGCCAGCGCTCCGACGTGGTGACGGCGTGGCTGTCGATGACG
>JAEWWF010000424.1 GCA_023396465.1 Pseudomonadota bacterium | reverse complement strand
GGGCGAGACAGCGCCGCACGTCGGCATCAGCAAGACCGACCGGCGCCCGCAGGCGCAGGGTCGGCACCACCCGTCGGCGGCGCATGGCGCCCAGCCGGTTGGGCTTCCACACCACGGTGATGTCGGCGGCGGTGGGCGCGCCAGGATCGGGCACCACTGGCAGATCGCCGGCCCGCACCAGCACCAGCACGGCGGACACCAGGTCGTCCGGGCGCAGGTCGCGCAGGCGGCAGAGTTGCATCACGCCGTCATGCAGGGCCCGGCTAAGGGTCAGGCTGCGTACACGCAATCGATCCGGCGGCACCGCCAGCGGCGGCGGCGGCAGCGGGTCCGGTGGCGGCGGGGCACATTGCCCGTCGAGGGGCAGCGACATCTGCTGCGGCATCATGCGTCGTCGTCTCCGTCACGGCGGCCGGCTCCGCCGGCGGCGGCGGCGCGGGTCAAGCGCCGTTTCAGTTTCCCCCCCACCCGCAGGTCGGAGGTCAGCGAGAACACCAGCGGCTCCAGCGACCGGCCGAGACGCACCAGCCCGCCCACCTCCACATGCGCGCCGTCACCGGACGGCAGCGGGTGGATGGTGACGGATGGGCTTTCCAGCCGCGGCTCGAAGGTGCGGATGGCGTCGACGAGCAGGCGCTCGATCTGGTGGCGCTCGGCATTGTTGCCAACACACAGGTGGGTGAGGTCGGGCAAGCCGTAGCGCAGGACGGTGGTGCGCGGGTCGACCGTAACCGGCGGCCCGCCGTCGTCATCCCCCACGCCAAGGCCGTCGTCGTCATCCTCGGGCATCCACGGCAAGCGGGTATCGAGGATGCGCGCCACCTCGCGGCGGATGGAGGCTGCCACCGCCTCGAAGGTCTGGAACGACAGCTCCTGCGCATCCTCGGCCGAGGCCGGGCGCAGGTCGATCAACCGCTCGAACAGCGGGGCTCGCAGACCGACGAGACTTTTCGGTTGGGCCATGACGTCCTTCCTCCCGACGGGCCTTCGGGCGGCGCGGCGCCGCCGTCAGTGCGCCTCCCGCAAGCGGTCGTTCGATCCGCCGCGGGGAGTATCGGCGCTTCCGAACGGATTGTCACTGCCTCCGAAGGGGTCGTCATCGGCACCGCCGAACGGATTGTCGAGATCGACATCCCCAAAGGGGTCATCGTCGTCGCCGCCGGCCTTGGTGGCCGGCGCATCCGCCTGGGCGGCGGGCTTGTCCGCCGCCGGTTCGGTGACGTCGCCGAAGGGGTTGTCCAGATCGCCGAAGGGATCCTCGTCGGCGTCGCCGAAGGGATTGTCACCGGCGGCCTCGACGTCCCCGAACGGGTCGTCCTCGTCGTCCTCCGCCGCTGGCGCGGCGGCCTTGGCGGCGGGCTTGTCGCTCACGTCGCTGAACGGATCATCCTCATCCGTGCCGACGCTGGCAAAGGGGTCTTCCTCATCGTCGTCGACATCGCCGAACGGGTTGTCATCATCGCCGTCCTCATCGTCCCCCACGTCGCCGAACGGATCATCCTCATCCTTTCCGACGCTGGCGAAGGGGTCTTCCTCGTCGTCGCCGACATCGCCGAACGGGTTGTCATCGTCCTCGGCGGCGGCCGTCGGCTTGGCCCCGGCATCGCGCCGGGCTCCACCGCCCTGCCCAAGCCCCTCCAGCTTCTCCCGCAAGTCGGCAAGCTCTCCCCGCACCTCGTCCTTGAGGGTCGCCAGTTCCTGGCGCAACTCCGCCGCCAGTTCATCGAAGCGGTTGTCGAAGCGCAGGATGGCGGTGTCGAAGCCTTTGCGAGCCAGCGTGATGGCATCCCGCTCGCGCGTCATGTCCTCCACCGCCTTCGCCTGGGTATCGAGCAGTTCCTTGCGGTTGCGCCCGAACTCCTCGGCCATGTTGCGGGCATAGCCCTCGAAGGCACTGAATTGCAGTTGCAGCACTTCCAGCCGATGACCGATGTCATCGTCCTCGGCGCCGCGTTCGGGCGATGGTGCCCGAACCGCCGGAGCATCGGCGACCGTGGGCACGGCCCGACGCGGCGGCATTGGCGCAACCGGCGCCTCATCAATGTCGGGTGCCGCGTCGGAAGCGGCATCGGCGGTTGGTGGCTCGGGCACGACCAGATCGCGCGGATCGGCCTTGATGGGCGGCGGAGGCGGGGGCGGCGGCTTGCGATGGAACGGCAGATCGCCCGACAACCACCGCGACACGGTGATGTAGGGGATCTTCAGCGTCTCGGCGATACGGCGGTAGCTGTAGCCAGCCTTCCGCAGCCGATTGGCGGCGCGCTCGCCGTCGGTCTCCTTGGCGGCGCCGGGCACGCCGCGCACCGATTGCGGCACCGCCGACGCATCGGCCATGGGCGTGGCGACGACGATGCTCTCGCTGGAGTCCGCCCAGTCAGGTGCTGTCATGGCTCGCGCCCCACTGTCTAAAAGGCATACCGTCTTTCACCTTAGGATAGACGCGGCACCCAAGGACTGCCAAGGCGCCACGCCGCATCACGACCACATCACCGCACCACCGGCCCCGGCGCCGGGTCGATCGAGGCGGTGACCCGACCGGCCTGTGAATAGGTTTTCATCGGCTCCACCATCACGCCGGCGCGGTAGAGACCCTGCTGCATCAATTCGCCGGTGGGGTAATAGCGCTTGACCTCCCCCTCCAGCAAGCCGGCGCGGAAGGTGCTGGTCTCCAGCACTTGACCGGTGGCGTAGTAGACCACCTGCGGCCCCTCCTGCTGGTCGGCCACGTAAGCCGCGCGGCGGATCAGGTGACCGTCGGCATCGTAGTAGCGGGCCTGTCCGTCGATGCGGCCGGCCCGATAGGGGAGAACCGCCGCCAGCAGCCCATTGGCGCTGTAATACAGGGCCTCGCCATCCTGGAGACCGCGCACGAAGGGCATGCGGGCGACCATGCGGCCGTGCTGGTAAAAGGCGGTGTCACCATGCTTCACGCCGTCGGCGTACTGGGACACCTCGGCCAGGGTGCCATCGTCGTCATAGCGGCGCAGTTCACCATGGAGGCGCCCGCCAAGCACATGAGCCCGCTGCTGGAGTTTGCCGCGCGGTCCCCAATCATAGGTCTCGCCCTGCATGGCACCGTCCACCATGCGGCCGCGGAAGGTGACCCGGCCGGCGGCGTCGCGCTGCTCGAACGGCGCGCCGCTCTCCGGGCCGGCCACCGGTGGCGGTGGATCGTCGGGCGCCGTCGGCGCGGCGGCGGCCGGCTCCGGCGTCACGGCGGCGAGGATGGTGTCGTCTGCCATGCCTCCCCCTATCCGATCTTCACCAGGCCGCCCTTGAGCATCAGCATGCCGCCGCCATCGACGGTGCCCATGGCGCTGCCCTTGACGGTGCTTTGCAGGCCCTCGGCCTGGAAATTGAGGCTGGCCTTCAGGGTCATGCCCATGGACGACTGCGCGTTCATGGCCATGGTGGATTTGATGTCCATGCTGGTGCCGGACTCCACGGTCATGGCGGTGCCCGATTTGTGGGTGGCGGCAGTACCGGCCTTGGTGGTCAGGGCCGTTCCGGCCTCGATGTCGGTGGTGGTCGCCGACTTGGTGGCGATCCCCGCCGAGGTTGATTGGAAGGTCAGCGACTTGCCCTTCATGATGACATCGCCGGTGACGGTGATGGTCAGATTGCCGTCCACCGTCAGTTCATAGTTGCCGGCGACCTTATGCGTGAAGTCGGCATCGTTGTTGTGGGTCTCGTTGTCCTTCACCGCGACATCGCGGGTGCCCTTCTCGACCTTGTGGACCTCGTTGCCCTCCTGAACCGTGATGGTGCGGTTCATCTTCACCGTCGAGCTATAGTCGTTCTCGACGGTCTGGATCAGGTCGTGCTTCACCGTGCGGGTCTGGTCGTTGAGCACCTCGATGTTCATGTCCTTTTCGGCATGAACATAGATTTCCTCGCTGTCCTTCTTGTCCTCGAAGCGGATCTCGTTGAACTTTCCGGTACCCTGCTTGGAGGATTCGGTCTTGATGGTGCTGCGGGTCGAGTTGTCCGGCAAGGCGTAGGGCAGCTTCTGCTCGGCGTTATAGACCGCGCCGGTGACGATGGGCTGGTCGGGGTCGCCTTCCAGGAAGCTGACGATCACCTCCATGCCGACACGCGGCAGGAACATGGCGCCGTAGGACTTGCCGGCCCAGCCCTGCGACACGCGGATCCAGCAGGAACTCTTGTCGTCGTTCTTGCCTTCGCGGTCCCAGTGGAACTGGACCTTCACGCGGCCGTACTTGTCGACCCATATTTCCTCGCCGCTCTTGCCCACCACGATGGCGGTCTGCGAGCTGTGGATGCGCGGCTTGTGGGCGATCGGCGGCGGCCGGAACGGCGTGGCGGCGGGAAAAGCCTCGAAGCTGGCGGTGTAGTCGGTGCGGCTGGCCTGCACCCGCAGCCGGCGGCAGACGTATTCGGCGTTGATGCCGCTGCGCGGGTGCTCCTTCACCTTGAACTTGTAGCCGCCGACCAGGGCGCGGATGCGGCCGCTGCCGCGCACCAGCTCGCCCTCGGCCGCCGCCGCCTGCATCAGCACCTTGGCGTATTTCTCGCCTTCGGTCGATTTGAGGTAACGGCCGGTATAGCTGTTGAAGCTGCCGATGCCCTTGGTGCCCTGCGCCTTGGCGTAGAGATCGGTGGCCGGGGTCTCGAAGTTGAAACTATCCAGGCCGACGGTCTTGGTCGTCACCCGGCGGGCATAACGGATGGAGGTCAGATAGTCGTCGTCGTCGTCATAGGCGCGCGTCGGCCGGTACTTGAAGGTGCTGACCGTCGAACAGCTTTTGAATGCGCTGGAGCCGTCTCCGATCACCATCTCGCACTTGGACGTGGTGTGGCTAAAATAATAGAAGATCCCCTCTTCCTCCATCAGTCGGCTGATGAAGTTGAAGTCGCTTTCATCATACTGAACGCAATATTCGCGCTTTTCGTATGTACCCGACAGGGATTTCTTGACGTGCGGATAGCCGGCGCCCTTGCACACCTCCTCGATGATCTCGGGCACGGTCTTGTTCTGGAAGATGCGGCAGTCACCCGACAGGGTCAGCAGCCACAGCCATGGCCGCAGTTCCGCCTCGTAGGTGGCCAGTTCCTCGCGCTCGTCGAAGTGGACCAGTTCAAAGCTGGTGATGATGCCGGTGATGTAGCGCTTGTCCTCGTCCTTGGTGACGCGGATGGTGACCGTGGCGGTCTTGCCCACCAGGCTGTCGAAAGACAAGTCCTCGTCCTCCGCCAGCATGGTCAGGCGGTAGCTGAACGGGAACGACAGCCCCTCGTCACCTTCCATCTCGCGCAGGATCAGCTTGTCCTTGCCGAGTGGCGTGGAGATCGACAGGTATTGGTCGTCCTGGGAGAGTTTCTTGTCGAACAGGCCCATGGCGCGCCCCTTACTCCACGCGGCGACAGATCAGGCGACCGTCGCCGCCGGCGTCCACCTCCACCCGCGCGGCGGCGGCGGCGTCGGTCATGGCGGTCAGCAGCAGCGGCGCCAGTTGCGGCACGATGGCCATGTTAAGCACGTTGTCGACCATGCGCGCGCCGGTGTCGGCGGCCATGGCGCGGCGCACGATCTCCGCCCTCGCCGCCGGGGTGAAGGTCAGGCTGTGGCCGCGCTGGCCGGCGAACCGCTGCGTCACCTTGCCGCAGCGCATGTCGACGATAGCGCCGATCTGGTCCTCGCCCAGCGGCAGGTAGGGTACCACGGTCAGGCGGCCGATCAGGGCGGTGCGGAAGTGGCGGCGCAGTTCCTGCGACACCAGTTGCACCAGGGCCGACAGGCGTTCGGTCGGATCGTCGATGGCGCGCACCATGCCGGCATCCTGGGCCAGCACGTCCTCGGCGACGTTGCTGGTCAGCAGGATGACGGTGTGGCGGAAGTCCACCGCAACACCCTCGCCGTCCTCCATCACGCCCTTGTCGAACACCTGATAGAACAGGTCGAGGACGTCCGGGTGGGCCTTTTCCACCTCGTCCAGCAG
>JAEWWF010000351.1 GCA_023396465.1 Pseudomonadota bacterium | reverse complement strand
AAAAGGGCCTGCTGCTGGAGTCGGGTTTCGACGAACTGAACGGCGTCGACTTCAAGAAAGGCTGCTACGTCGGCCAGGAACTCACCGCCCGCACCAAGTACCGCGGCCTGACGAAGAAGCGCCTGCTGCCGGTGACGCTCCCTCCCGGCCACACGGTGACAACGGGCACGCCCCTGCTCACCGCCGACGGCAAGGAGGCGGGCGAGATCCGCACCTGCGTGTCCGGCCGCGCCCTGGCGCTGGTGCGGCTGGAGCACCGCGACGGGCCTTTGACCGCCGACGGTGCGACGGTCACGGTGGACCTGCCGGACTGGGTGCGCCTGCCGCAACCGAAGGAGGCGGCAGGGTCGTGACCATGCGCCTGCTGTCCCGCCGCATCCTGTTTCCTGTCGCCGCCGCCGTTGGGCTTGGCCTCGGTGCCGTTGCGTCGTCGTGCGGCCATCAGCCGCCGTTCCAGCAGGTGAGCCGCAACGCCGCCGAGTACGGCGAGCGTCTGGCGCAGCGGGTGGACAACCCGGCCCCGGCGACCGTCTACGAAACCCCACCGCCGGGCTGGGTGTGGACGGCGTGGCTGGCCGACTTCCTGCCCGCCGTCACCGCCTGCATGGCGGCCAGCGACGAACCGGCCGCCATGGCGACCCAGGCTTGGCCGGTGCGGACCGGCGTGGTCGGCGTCCACCTGCGGGCGCCGGACGGTCGGCGATGGGACTGCGTGGCGCCATCGCAGGGCATGGCGGTGGAGCGCATCGACGCCCTTCCCGCCGACACCCCGCCGGAAGGACCAGTGTTCGCCCGCCTCTCCGACGACCCCCCACCGCCGGGCTGTGGTCCGGCCAGCGCCGCCGTCTCGGCAGCGGGCGGACATATCGGCTGGGTCATGCCGGGCCCCTGCTGAGCCGGCGCGTCGTTTCCACCCGGTGAACAGTCCGGGTCCGCCGTTGCTGCCGACACCGCCGCGCCGCCGCCCTATCTTGAGGGCATCAGCCTGGAGGTCATCGTCATGCGCCCGCCCGTCCTTTTCATCAGCCACGGCTCCCCCACCCTGGCCCTGGACCCAACACCGGCTCACCACGCCCTGCGCACCCTCGGCGCCACCCTGCCGGTGCCGGCGGCGGTGCTGGTGATTTCCGCCCATTGGGAGACGGCGGCCCCCACCGTCGATGCGGCGCCCCAGCCCGACACCATCCACGACTTTTACGGCTTCCCCGCCGACCTCCACGCTCAATACTACGCCGCCCCCGGGGCTCCGGCCCTGGCCCGGCGGGCCCATGACCTGCTGACGGACGCCGGCCTCGATCCGGCGCCACTGGCCGATCGCGGCTTCGACCATGGCGCCTGGGTGCCGCTGGCGCTGCTGCGGCCGCAGGCGGACGTGCCGGTGTTCCAGGTCTCGGTGGTGCCCGCCCGCGACGCCGCCTGGCACCGTCGCCTGGGGACGTCCCTGGCGCCCCTGCGGGACGAGGGGGTGATGATCGTCGGCAGCGGTGCCGTCACGCACAATTTGCGCGCCATCGACTGGCGCCGCCGGGGCGGCCCTGGTCTGCCGTGGGTGGAAAGCTTCGCCGACGCGGTGGCGGCGCGGGTGACGGCGGGCGAAACGCTGGACGACTGGCTCACCCTGCCCGACGCCGCCGCCAACCACCCCAGCCCGGAACACTTCCTGCCGCTGCCGGCGGCGCAAGGCGCGGCCGGTGGCGCGGCGGCGACACTGGTTCACCACAGCACCGACTTCGCGGCCCTGCGCATGGACGTCTATCGGTGGGAGTAAAAGGACGAGGAGACGTCTGCCCGCCCCCTGGCGCCGGGCGCCATCAGGTCGAGATCAGGCGCAGCGGCTTGTCGAACACGCTCAGCACGTCCAGCAGGCTGGTGCCCCGACGCAGCCGCGCCTCGCCGGCGAACAGCACGTATTCAGGTTTGGCGTTGGGGCCCTTGGGAGCCATCTTCACCAGGGTGAACTGCGGGCTTTCGTGACTGTGCCGATGCACCGAGAAACGCGCCATGCCCACATCATGGGCGATGCCATAGTCGCGCCACTCACCCTTGGCGACATTACGGCTATAGACGGCAAGCAACGCATTCAACTCCACCCGGTTGAAATACACGGGGGAGCCACGATTGCGGCGGTCCGCGAGACGAATGACCTGTGCCATGGGGTCCGGGTCGCCTCCGTTGTAACCAGTCCGTCATCATTCTTGACCGGACCGGCCCTCAGGGCAAGCTGAAACCCGCCGCCGAAGGCTATTCCGGCGTCAGCATCACCGGCCCGGCCGGGCCCGAGTCCGGCGGTGGCGTCAGCACCGCCGCCCGTGGCAGGGAGGTACCGACCAGGGTGTCGTGCTTGTTGGTGCTGGGGGCGTCGTAACAGGTGACCGCCGCCAGGGTGCGGTAGCAGAAACGCGGCTTCGCCAGTTCCGCCACGAAGGCCGGATCGAGCGGCGGCGGCGGTTCCTGCGCACAGCCGCCGAGCGCGACGGAGCCGGCGACAGCCACGACGGCGGCAGCCAGCAGACGGAAGCGACGCATCACGGCGGGGTCTCCTTGTGGACGAGAACCGAATCGACGGCCCATAGTATGCCGTCCGGCGCGTTAACGAGTCTTCAACGCCCCGCGCCGCCGTGCCACAATGCCGTCAATCGTTCCAAAGCAAGGGATTGCGCCTGCATGACCGCCACCTTCGCCCGCCTCGCCGGCCGCCTGCGCGGCTGGCTCGCCGCCGGCCTTGCCGTCACCGTGGTCGCTGCCTGCACCCAGGCGCCGCCGGTGCCGGAGTTCGCCGACATCCGCTACACCAACAAACCGGCCATGACCTTCCAGGCCAACGACGTGGTGGTCGCGTCCGATTTCCAGCCGAGTTTCCAGCCGCCCTTCGTCGAACACCTGATGCCGCTGCCGCCGGAACGCGCCCTGCGCACCTGGGCGCAGGACCGCATCGCCGTCTCCGGTCAGAGCGGCGTGCCGGGCGATGTCGGCGGCCTGCGGGTGGTGCGGTTCGTCATCCGCGACGCCAGCGTGCGGGAAGAACGGCTGCAAACCCAATCCGGTGTGCGCGGCTTCCTGACCGATGAACAGGCGTGGCGTTACACCGCCCATATCCATGCCGATGTCGAGGTGTTGCGCGACCGCACCGTCATCGCCAGCGCCACCACGGAAGGCCACCGCTCCAAGACCCTGGGCGAAAAGGCCAGCCTGAACGAGCGCGAGGAAATGTGGTACGCGCTGGTGGTCGATCTGATGCAGGACTTCGACACCGCGATGAGCCAGAACATCCGCCAGCACCTGGGCGAATACCTGGTCAGCCCCTGACCCCTGGCCGGCCGGACGGACGGTCGCGATCGCACACGACAGGGGCGCCAGCCGGACTCCGGCGGCGCCCCGTTTCCTCGCGCGTCAGCCGCCGGAGCGGCGGCGGGCGAGGACGAAAAAGGCGATGCCGGTCAGGCCGGCGATCCACCCCAATCCGCCGAGGATATCGTGCATCCGCACCTTCTCCTCGTAAGCCTCCAGCTGCTCCCGCAGAGGATTGACCTCGCGGGCGACGGCACGGGCAATGACATCCTCCAGCAGCGCCGGATCGAAGGCGGCCCCGACGGCCACCGCCGGGGCGGTCGCACCGCCCGCCGTGGCCGCACCGGCGGAAAAGCCGCCGGCGATGGCACCCGGCGCCGGTTCTCCGTCGCCGGCCAGCGCGCGCGGCAGTTGCTCGGCCTTGACCAGGAACGAGCCGCGATGGCCGTCGCCGGTATCGACGGTGACGATGTGGTCGATGCGGCGGGTGGCCTCGAAGCGGAACCCGCCCTCGGCATCGGTGGTCATCGTGCCGAGCACGCTGCCGTCGGGCGCGGTCACCGTCACCGGCGCCCCGGCGGGACGGCTGCCGCCGGGAAAATACACGTAGCCGGTGATGGCCGTGCCTTCGGTGGTGGCGAAAACCTTGATCTTGTGGGCCAGCGCCGGAGTGGCCAGGACGGCGACCAGCAGCAGGGCCAAGGCCGGCAGCAGCCGGCGGAACACGACGGTCATGTCCAGTCTCCCGCGCCGCCGGCCAAAACCGGCGGCGCCTTGCTTCACTTCATGTCGACGGCGCGCACCCAGATGACGCCCCCCTGCTCCAGCGGCACGTCCTTGCCGGCGGGGCTCTTCATCGGCGCGTCGGACTCCAGCAGCGCGGCGAAGCCCCACCAGCCGGCGCGCGGCAGCGCGTAGGAGAAGGCGCCGGTCGCATCGGCCTTGACCACCTGGGTGACGAAGGCTTCCGCCGGCGCCTCGATGCTGCCGTCGTTGCGCCATTCCACCTCGACCTCGGCGAAGGGCACCGGCTCACCGTTCTTGCGCACGATGCCGGTGAACAGGTTGCCGGTCCACAGCCCATACGGCCGGGTCAGCGGCTCGATCTCCACCGGCAGCCCGACCGAGGCGTCCCACCCTTCCATGCCGTCGAAGGCATCGACGATCACCTTGGTGTACTGGATGATCATCTTGCCCTCGTCGGGCTCCCAATAGGGGGCCGGCTCCAGGAAGTAGACGTAATCGCCGGGCATCTTGACGGCGTGGGAGAGGGTGTAGGCGGCCTTGCCATCCACCGTGACGGCCTTGGCGGCAGCCTTCAGATCGGTGACGGTGCCGTCGTGCAGCACGCCGAGGCGGGTCGGCGGCGCCATGTCCATCATCGGACCCTGGCTCATGGGATGGGTGAAGCGGATCTCGAACTCCACCGTGGTGCCGGTTTCCGGCGTCACGATGTCGGTGGAGGGGATCAGTTCCTGGAAGTGGGCGGCGGCGGGCGCGGCGGCCAGGACACCGCCGAACACGGCGGCGGAGAACAGAAACACGAAACGGCGCATGGGCGAGCAAGCCTCCATGGGTCTGCCGGCGGGCCATGCCCGAAGGGGCGCGGCCACGCGGTGACGGTTGCAACACGCGCGTCACCGCTGCGGTAGAACCCGGACCGACGAAGGACCCCCGTCCGTCGGAAAGGCGACGCTTATACCGGCAGGTCTCCTGGCTTCCGGGTCGTCATCTCTTCACCCCGGCCTTCCCGGCGTGCGCCAGTGGCCATGCGTGCGGTGGGGCGAGACTCGCCGGATACAGTTGCGGGGGCAGCCACGGCTGGGCCGGCACAGGCCGGACTTCCGTGTTCCCTTTCAATCCCTGACGGGAACCGATACCGGGTCGGAGACTATCAGAGGATGCGCGCCAATGGCAATGCTGCCCACGGGGGATTGCGCGCCGGGACGCACGGCGCTACCTCTAGGGGCGACCATCCCATGTCCTCCGGGGTCCGCCATGCTCAGCCGTCGCCGCCTGCTTGCCACCACCGGGCTGACCGCCACCGCCGTGCTCGGCCTCGGCAGCCGGCCTGCCCGCGCCTTCCGCGAGGAGCCGGCGACGGTGGAGGATGTGTGGGCGGTGCAGGATGCCCGCCGCCAATGTCGCGCGGTCTCCAGCCACGATCAGATGCTGGCGGTGCTGCGGGCCGAACTGGCGGGAGCGTCACTGACAGAGCAGGAGCGGCAGCGCCTGATGGCGACCGCCACCTGCCCCACCTGTGGCCTGCTGCTGGCGGGCTGAGCCCCCTTCCGCCTCCGCGCTTTCCTTATTCCGCCGCCATCAGGACCGAGGCCGCCGCCGGGGAGCGGCTTGGCGGGCATCCCTGCTCCAGTTGACGCGCGGTGGCGCGCACGTCACGCATGATCGCGTGAAATCCTTCCAGCCGCTGCGGCATCTCCCGCCCGAAGCGGGCGACGATGGCGGCGAAGGCGGTGGCGCTGCGGCGGGTGCGGCGGGCAGCATCCAGCAACTCGGCCTGCTCGCGGGTGAGCGTCCGGGAGACGGTGGGCGGGTTCAGGGGAGAAACTGCATGGATCATCGTCGGCTTCCCTCTTCCGGTCGGTCATGTTGTTTTATTTTTTGTAAGGATATGCGACCGGAGTCACCCCGGGTGACACACCTAGGGCTACAAGGAAGGTGAAAAAGTATACGACGAATCAAAGATATAGAGTTTCACCATCAAGATCGCGCCAAGGTTGCCGGGTCTCAGACGAAGGGCTCGCTCAGGCCTCCTGCTTCTGCTTCAGGCGCCCGGCGTAGGCGCGGATGGTCTCGATCATGCTGACCAGACCGTTGCGGCGGTTGGGGCTGATGTGGCTTTCCAGCTCCAGCCGGGCCAGCATGGCCTTGGGATCGACCGACAGGATCTGGTCGGCGGTGCGGTCGCTGTAGATCATCAGCAGGATGGCGATCAGCCCCTTGACAATGTGAGCGTCGGAGTCGCCGCGAAAGCGCAGGCGTGGCGGCGCATCATCGGTGACTTCGGGCTTGATCCACACCTGGCTCATGCAGCCGGTGACCTTGGTCTCGTCGCCTTTCTCGGCGTCGGGCAGGGCGTCCATGCGGCGGCCGAGGTCGACGATGTAGGCGTACTTATCCTCCCACTCGTCGAACAGGGCGAAGTTTTCGGCCAGTTCCTCGATGGTATCCTGCGGCGTGCCCGCCATGACATCCTCCAACCTGCGACTGCATGCGCCCGCGGCGCGGGCCCCAACATGAGGACAAACGGCCCGCCGCTCAAGCGGATCGCGGCCTTTCCCCTTGAAAGGGGACCCCGTTGGTCCTATTAAAAGGGGACCAAACTGGTCTGACTTTCAAGGCCCCCGTTCCGGGCCGTTGCAGCGAGGCTGTCGCACCGCATGTTCCGCATCAACCGCATGACCGACTATGCCGTCGTGATGCTGGTCGATATGGCCCGCAAGCGTCAGGTCCGCTCGGCGCAGCAGATCGCCGCCGACACCGGCGTGCCGCTGCCGACGGTGGCGAAGCTTCTGAAGACGCTGGCGCGCGACGGGCTGGTGTGCTCGGTGCGGGGCGCCGGCGGCGGATACGCCCTCGGGCGGGAACCGTTGGAGATTACGGTGGCCGACATGATCCAGGCGGTGGAGGGGCCGATCGCGCTCACCTCCTGCGTGGACGAGGCCGACGACGAATGCGGGATCGAGGCGCTGTGCCCCATGCACGGCCACTGGTCCCAGGTGAATGCGGCCGTGCGTGCGGCCCTGTCGACCGTCAGCCTGGCCCAGATGGCCCAGGACCAGCCGATGTTCGGCGTGCCGGCGGCAGAGTGACAGGCTGAGAAGGAAAGGGTGTTGCCATGGCGGCGACCGAGAACACCGTCCAGACCGTTCGCGACATGGAGCGCTACAAGTACGGCTTCGAGACCGACATCGAGGTCGAAACGGCGCCCAAAGGTCTGAACGAAGACATCATCCGCTTCATCTCCGCCAAGAAGGAGGAGCCGGAGTGGCTGCTGGAATGGCGGCTGAAGGCCTATCGCCTGTGGCTGACCATGGACGAGCCCAAATGGCAGAAGGTCCACTACCCGCCCATCGACTACCAGGACGCCTATTACTACGCCGCGCCGAAGACCAAGGCGGGGCCGAAGTCGCTGGACGAGGTCGACCCCAAGCTGCTGGAGACCTACGAGAAGCTCGGCATCCCCATCAAGGAACAGGAGATCCTGGCCGGGGTGGAAAGCGCCAACGTGGCGGTGGACGCGGTGTTCGACTCGGTCTCCGTCGCCACCACCTACCGCAAGAAGCTGGAAGAGAAGGGCATTATCTTCTGCGCCATCTCGGAGGCGGTGCGCAACCACCCCGATCTGGTGAAGAAGTACCTGGGCAGCGTCGTGCCGCCGTCGGACAACTACTTCGCGTGCCTGAACTCGGCGGTGTTCACCGACGGCAGCTTCGTCTACATCCCCAAGGGCGTGCGCTGCCCCATGGAACTGTCGACCTACTTCCGCATCAACCAGAAGAACACCGGCCAGTTCGAGCGGACGCTGATCGTCGCCGATGACGACACCTACGTCAGCTATCTGGAAGGCTGCACGGCGCCCCAGCGCGACGAGAACCAGCTGCATGCCGCCGTGGTCGAGCTGGTGGCGCTGGACAATGCCGAGATCAAGTATTCCACGGTGCAGAACTGGTACCCCGGCGACGAGAACGGCAAGGGTGGCGTCTACAACTTCGTCACCAAGCGCGCCGCTTGCCGGGGCAAGAACTCCAAGGTGATGTGGACGCAGGTGGAAACCGGCTCCGCCATCACCTGGAAGTACCCGAGCTGCATCCTGCAGGGCGGGGGGTCGGTGGGCGAGTTCTATTCCGTCGCCATCACCAACAACTGCCAGCAGGCCGACACCGGCACCAAGATGATCCACATCGGCAAGAACACCCGGTCGAAGATCGTCTCCAAAGGCATTTCCGCCGGCCGCGCCGACCAGACCTATCGCGGCCTGGTGCGCATCCTGGGCGGGGCCGAAGGGGCGCGCAACTTCACCCAGTGCGACAGCCTGCTGATCGGCGACCAGTGCGGCGCCCACACGGTGCCCTACATCGAAAGCAAGAACCCCTCGGCCAAGCTGGAGCACGAGGCGACCACCAGCCGCATCAGCGAGGACCAGCTGTTCTATTGCCGGTCGCGCGGCCTCAACCCCGAGGAAGCGGTCGGGCTGATCGTCAACGGCTTCTGCAAGGAAGTCTTGCAGACGCTGCCGATGGAATTCGCCGTCGAGGCGCAGAAGCTTGTCAACATCTCGCTCGAAGGCAGCGTCGGCTGACGGGGCCGGCGGGCAGGAAGACGGCCGCCAACAGGCCGCGCCGGCCCGCGCTCATGCTGCTCATCGGGTTTCGGACGGATACGGGAACGCAACAATGCCGCTGATCGAAATCAAGGACCTGCACGCCGCCGTCGACGGCAAGGACATCATCAAGGGCCTGACGCTGACCATCAACGCCGGCGAGGTCCACGCCCTGATGGGGCCCAACGGCGCCGGCAAGTCGACCCTGTCCAACGTCATCGCCGGCCGCGAGGGCTATGAGGTGACCGGCGGGCAGATCCTGTTCGACGGCCGCGACATCGCCGACATGGAAGCCGACGAGCGCGCCACCGCCGGCATCTTCCTGGCCTTCCAGTACCCGGTGGAAATCCCCGGCGTCGCCACCACCACCTTCCTGAAGGCGGCGATGAACGCCAAGCGCCGCGCCCACGGCGAGGGCGAGATCGACGCCATGCAGTTCCTGAAGCTGCTGCGCACCCAGCAGAAGGAGCTTGGCATCCCCGACGAGATGATCAAGCGCCCGGTCAACATGGGCTATTCCGGCGGCGAGAAGAAGCGCGCCGAGGCGCTGCAGATGGCCATGCTGGAGCCGCGCTTCTGCATCCTCGACGAAACCGATTCCGGCCTCGACATCGACGCCCTGAAGATCGTGTCCGACGGCGTCAACCGCCTGCGGACGGCCGAGCGTGGCTTCCTGGTCATCACCCACTACCAGCGCCTGCTGAACTACATCGTGCCGGACTTCGTCCACGTCTTCGCCAACGGCCGCATCGTCAAGAGCGGCGGCAAGGAACTGGCGCTGGAGCTGGAAGAGAAGGGCTATGCCGAGTACGTCGAGCAGGCCGCGTGAGGCAGGAGGCGCCAGCATCATGGCCGAGACCACACCCATCCCCGTGACCGCCCCGACCGCCGTCCCCGCCCCCTTCGCCGGCCTGATCGCCGCCGCGTCCGAGGCCCTGCCCGGCAGCCGCATCGACTGGGTGCGGCGGGCGCGGGAGGAAGGCGCCCGCCTGTTCGTCGCCCAGGGCGTGCCGACGGTGAAGGTGGAGCAATGGAAATACACGCCGCTGCGCGCCCTGCTGAAGGTGCCGTTCCGGGCGGTGGACGCCGCCGCGCCGCAACCGGACTTGTCGGCCCTGCCGGCCGGCGAGGCGCTGACCGTCGACGCCCATGTGCTGGTGTTCGTCAACGGCCGCCACGCGCCGGAGCTGTCTGACCTCGACACCTTGCCGCCGGGCCTGCGGGTGGACAGCCTCGCCCGCCTGCTGGAGACCGAGCCGCATACGGTGGAGCCGTGGTTCGGCCGCCTCGCCGATGCCGGCGCCCTGCCCTTCGCGGCGCTGAACCAGTGCGGCCTTCTGGATGGCTTCGTGGTGCGGGTGCGCGAAGGCGCCATGATCGAACGGCCCATCCACATCGTCCAGATCAGCGCCCCGCTCGACGGCGAGCCCACCGCCCACCAGCCGCGCAATCTGGTGGTGCTGGAACGCGGCGCCGCCGCCACCGTGCTGGAAAGCTGGATCGGTAGCGCCGACGCGGCCGCCACCCTGCGCAACGCGGTGACCGAGGTGCATGTGGCGGCGCGCGCCAACCTGCGCCACTACATCCTGCAAAACCTGCCGCGCGGCGCCTATTCCATCGCCACCACCGCCGCCAAGGTGGAGGACGGCGCGATCTACGACAGCTTCGTGCTCCAGATGGGCGCCGCCCTCGGCCGCCACGATCTGCGCGCCGAACTGGTCGGACGTCACGCCGAGGTGCATCTGAACGGCGCCTATGCCGCCTATGGCGATCAGGTGCTCGACACCACCAGCCTGCTCGACCACGCGGCGCCCGACTGCACCTCCAACGAGGTCTACAAGGGCGTGCTGGCCTCCGGCGCCAAGGGCGTGTTCCAGGGCAAGATCCTGGTCCGCCAGATCGCCCAGAAGACCGACGGCAACCAGTTGCACAAGGCCCTGCTGCTCGATCGGGGCGCCGAGGTGGATTGCAAGCCGGAGCTGGAGATCTACGCCGACGATGTGAAATGCAGCCACGGCGCCACCGCCGGGGAACTGGACGCGACGGCGCTGTTCTACCTGCGCTCGCGTGGCATCGACCCGGAAACCGCCCGCAGCCTGCTCATCGAAGGTTTCCTCGATGACGTGGTGGACCGCATCGCCGCCGAGCCGCTGCGCCAGGCCTTCGCCGACAAGATCCACCTCTGGCAACGGCGCCGCGCCGCCGCCCTGGCCGCCGCCGCGTGAGGAAGGAGCCCGCCCGATGACATCCGCCACCACCGCCGGCCGTTTCGATACCGCAACCATCACCCCGGAAGCCCCCGGCTTCGACGTCGCGGCGGTGCGCCGGGACTTCCCCATCCTGGCCCGCTCGATCCGCGGCAAGTCGCTGGTGTACCTGGACTCCGGCGCCTCCGCCCAGAAGCCGCAGGCGGTGATCGACGCCATGGACAGCCTCTATCTGGAGGACTACGCCAACGTCCATCGCGGCGCCTACACCCTGTCGGAGCGCGCCACCAGCCGCTACGAGGACAGCCGCGAGAAGGCGCGGGTGTTCCTCAACGCCCGCTCGACGCGCGAGGTGATCATCACCAAGGGCGCCACCGAAGCCATCAATCTGGTCGCCAGCACCTACGGACGCAGGTTCCTGAAGGAAGGCGACGAGATCATCATTTCGGAACTGGAACATCACTCCAACATCGTGCCGTGGCAGATGCTGCGCGACGAGAAGGGGCTGGTGCTGAAGGTGGTGCCGATCACCGATGACGGCGGCTTCGACATGGCGGCCTTCGACCGCCTGCTGACCGACCGCACCAGGATCGTTGCGGTGGCGCATGTGTCCAACGTGCTCGGCACCGTGCTGCCCATCGCCGAGATCACCCGCAAGGCTCACGAGGCCGGCGCCAAGGTGCTCATCGACGGCTGCCAGGGCGCCGTTCACATCCCGGTGGACGTGCAGGCGCTGGACGTCGACTTCTACGCCTTCTCCGGCCACAAGCTCTATGGCCCGACCGGCATCGGCATCCTCTACGGCAAGGAAGAGCTGCTGGACGCCATGCCGCCCTACCAGGGCGGCGGCGACATGATCGCCCGCGTCACCTTCGAGAAGACCACCTGGGCCGAACTGCCCGCCAAGTTCGAGGCCGGCACGCCGCCCATCGCCCAGGCTGTCGGGCTGGGGGCCGCCATCGACTACGTGACCGCCATCGGCCTTGACCGCATCGCCCGGCACGAGCACGACCTCCTCAACTACGCCCAGCAGCAGTTGGCGAGCGTCGAGGGGCTGACCCTGTTCGGCACCACGCCGGGCAAAGCGGCAGTGATGGCCTTCACCATGGATTGCGCCCACGCCCACGACATCGCCACCGTGCTGGACCAGTCGGCGGTGTGCATCCGCGCCGGCCACCACTGCGCCCAGCCGGTGATGGATCGGTTCGGGGTGGCCGCCATGGGGCGAGCCTCGCTCGGCATGTACAACACCCGCGACGACATCGACCGCCTGATCAAGGCGCTTGAAAGCGTCCGCCGCATTTTCGCCTGACCACCCGCAGGATCACGAGGTAGACCGACCATGTCCGTGATGCGACCCCCGATGATCGCTCCCGAGCCGCCGCCGCCCGAGGGCGACCTGTCCGCCGATGCCGGCGCCAAGCTGGCCGAAGGCACCCAGCCGGCCACCGACGAGCGCATCATCGAAGCCCTGCGCACCGTCTACGACCCCGAGATCCCGGTGAACATCTACGATCTCGGCCTGATCTACGACATCGACCGCAAGCCGGACGGCGACGTCCGCATCGTCATGACCCTGACCGCCCCGGCCTGCCCGGTGGCCGGCGAGATGCCGGGCGACGTGGCCGAGACGGTGGCGGCGGTGGACGGCGTCGGCAAGGTTCACGTCGAACTGACCTGGGAACCGCCGTGGACGCCCGAACGCATGAGCGACGAGGCCAAGATCGCCCTGGACATGTTCTGACCGACTCCCGATATCGGAAGCAACGCGACTGCTTGGAGGTTGTTACGCATGGCTGCCCAGGTTCTGACCCTCACCGATGCCGCCGCGGCGCGGGTGAAGGCGCTGATCGCCCGGTCGGACAAGCCGGTCGAGGGCCTGCGCGTCGGCATCAAGACGCGCGGCTGCTCCGGCATGTCCTACGTGGTGGAATACGCCGAGGACAAGAAGCCCTTCGAGGACGTGGTGGAAGACAAGGGCGTGCGCATCTTCGTCGACCCGTCGGCGCTGATGTTCCTCATCGGGTCGGAAATGGACTACCGCGAGGACAAGATGCAGTCCGGCTTCGTGTTCACCAACCCGAACGAAACCGCCCGCTGCGGCTGCGGCGAAAGCTTCTCGGTCGGCTGATCACCGCCCTCTCCCCGGAGACCCCGCTCTGTCCGCCCTCCCGTCCCCGACCAACACCCCGTCCCATCGGCGTAGCGGTCGGGACGTGAGCCTCCTGCCCTGCGCGCTGGCGGGGGTGGAAGCGGTGGCCGCCGACACGGCCCGGCGGTTCGGCCGCCATACCCACGACCAGTTTGGCATCGGCCTGCTTTACCGGGGCGCGCAAGCCTCGGCCAGCGGGCGTGGGGCGGTGGAGGCGGTGGCCGGCGACGTGATCACCGTCAATCCCGGCGAAGTCCACGACGGCAGCCCGCTTGGCACCGATGGGCGCGCTTGGTGCATGCTCTACCTGGAGCCGGCGGTGATGTCCGCCGCCATCGCCGACCTGAGCGAGGGAGCCGCCGACATCGGGGAGTTTCCGGCCCCCGTGCTGAACGACGCGGCCACCGCCGCCGCCTTCCGGGCGCTCTACGCCGCCGCCACCGCCACCATGGTCGCGGCGGCGGACGACATCGGCGGTCTCGCCCGGCAGAGCGG
>JAEWWF010000349.1 GCA_023396465.1 Pseudomonadota bacterium | reverse complement strand
CGCCACGTCGGCCCAACCGGCCAGCGTCGCCTGGGCATCGTGGACACGGCGGATGGCGTCGGCCAGGGCGGACGGCGGCTTGCCCGCCTCCCGCGACCACCGGGCCAGCAGGGCATGCACCTCGGCGGCCAGCGGCACGGCGGCGGGGGCGGCCTCGGCCCGCTGGCGGCGCAGGTCCGGCTTGAGGGTGGCGTCGACGGCGGCGGCCAGGGCCTCCGCCGGCAGGCCGACGGCGGCGGCCAGCGCCGGCACCTGCGCCTGCGGTTCCGCGAACCAGCGGTCCCAGTCGACGACGGCGGCGATGCGGTCGGCCGCCGTCTCCAGCACCTCCAGCACATGGATCAGCCACAGCAGTTCGCCGATGCGCGGCGGCAGGCCGTCGCGTTTCTCCAGCGAGCGGGCGACCTCGGCCGGGGCACGGTTGGACAGCAGCAGCACGGGAGCGCTGCCGGCCTCGTCCAGCAGGTCGAGCCATAGCGGCAGAAGGCGGCAGGTGCGCGGATCCTTGAAGCCCCAGGCGGCACCGGCCCCGCCCTCGGCGCGGGCGGCCAGCCGGCGGTCGACGATGGCGCGCAGGTCGTCCCGGCCGGCGATCACTTCCGGGTGCTGCTGCCAGCCCTCCGGCAGCGGCAGGGTGGAGCGTATCGAGCCCCAGGCGCGGTCCAGCGCCGTCAGGATGCGATCGTGGACGGCGACGATCTCCAGATCCTCGAAGTAGCCGTCGGGGTTGTGCTCGTCGGGCGGCATCAGGTTGTCGCCCATGGCCACGCCGGCGCGGTCGAGCACCTGCGCCAGCAACGACGTTCCCGAGCGGTGCATGCCGAGGACGAGCACTGTCCGTGGCTGATCGACCGACTCGGCGGTATCCCGCCCCCTCATCACACCCTCACCCTTTACCCTGTGGTCTTCATCCACGCGATGGTGTCGCGCAGCCCCTCCTCGAAGCCGGTACGCGGCCGCCAGCCCAGGTCGCTGGCGGCAAGCGCCGTGTCGAGAATGCTCACCGGCACGTCCACCGGCCGGCCGGGCCGGCGGTCCACCGGGATGGCGGCGCCCAGCAGGCGGTCGATGGCGGCGGCGATGTCGTTGAGGCTGCGGCCTTCGCCGCTGCCGATGTTGAAGATGCGGCCCGGCCCCTGGTGAGTGGCGGCCAGCACCAGCGCCTCGACCACGTCGTCGATATAGACGTAGTCGCGGGTGACGCTGCCGTCGCCCCACATCTCGATGGGCTTGCCGGCCAGCGCCCGGCGCACGAAGGCGGCGATGACGCCCTGGTTCTTCAGCGCCGTCTGGTAGGGGCCGAAGGGATTGGCCACCCGCAGCACCCGGTATTCCAGCCCGTAGAGGTACTCGTAGAGGCCGAGGTACTTCTCGATCGCCAGCTTGCTGATGCCATAGGCGGTGATCGGGTTGGTGGGCGCCGTCTCGGGCGTCGGCACCTGGTCGGGGATGCCATAGATGGTGCCGCCGGAGGACACGAACACCACCCGCCGCACGCCGGTCTCGCGGCAGGCGTCGAGCAGGTGCAGGGTGCTGGCGACATTGGCGTTGAGGTCGGCCACCTTGTCGACGTTGGCGCTGGCCGGGGTAGTGGCGTTGACCAGATGAAACACCACGTCGCAGCCGGCGACGGCGGCCGGCAGGCAGGTGGGGTCGGCGAAATCGCCCGGCATCCAGTCGCAACCGCGCAGCGCCTCGGGGAAGGACTGGCGACGGCCGAAGGCGCGCAGGGAGTCCACCCGCCCCACCAGGGCCCGGCACAGGTTGGTGCCGATGAAGCCGCCGGCACCCAGCACGGCGCAGCGCAGGCGCGACAGGTCTTCCGGCACGGCGGAGGCGGGAGTGGCGGTGGTGGTCATGCCACGGCCTCCTGGGCATCCAGGCGGCGCAGGATGTCGCCCACCTTGCGGGCTTCCAGCCGCCAGTCGGTGGCGGCGGCGGCGGCGAGGCCGCCCTGGCGCAGACGGGCGGTTTCCGCCGGATCCTCCAGCACAGCGCACAGGGCGTCGGCCAGCGCCTCCACCGTCGGCGCCGCCAGGCGGGCGTTGTCGTCGTGCAGCAGCCATTCGGTGCAAGGGGCGCGGTTGCTCACCACCGGCGTGCCGCAGGCCATCAGCTCCAGCGGCAGCAGCGACAGGTTGGAGAACGACAGCACCAGCGCCACGTCGCACTGGCTGTAGAGGTCGGGCAGATCGTCCAGGCCGACGATGCCGGCGTTCAGGTGGTCGAACGGGATATGGTAGCCGGAAACGTCCCAGCCGGCGAACACCACCTTCACGTCGGGCAGGCGGCGGGTCACCTCGTCCAGCACCAGCATGCCCATCTCGAAGGCGCGGCGCTGGGTCGGCGGGCGGGCATAGAAGAATATCCGCCGGGGTTCCGGCTCGCGGCGTTCACGCGGGGTATAGAGATCGTGGTCGAAGGAAAAGCCGAAGGCCTCGGTCTGCATGCCATAGTCGGCGGCCAGCTTATCCTTCAGCCAGGTGCCGGCGGTGATGCCGGTGAAGCCGAAGCGGTAGGTTTCCTCCGCCCAGGCGTATTCGGCGCCGGTGGCGTAGAAGTAGGGCTCGAAATCCTGCACGAAGTAGCAGCGATGCACGGTCGGCAGGAAGTTACGCACGTAGTAGGCGGTCTGCCAGCTGGTGGCGATGGTGATGTGGGCCGGCGGCGCCGTCTCGATGCCCAGGTAGACCTCGCCCTTCAGCGGGAAGAACCAGTCATTGATCTGCTTGCGCGCCTGCTCCACCGACAGCGGCTGCGGTTCGCCCACCACCACGATGCGGCAGTCGAAGCCTTCCTTCTCCAGGTGGTGGACGAAGCGGAAGATGTTGAGATGCCCGCCCGACCCGAAGCCGAACGGCGGCACCACCCAGTTGACGGTGGTGCGCGGCACGCTGCCGGGCACGATGGGGCTGCCGACCGGACGGGCGCGCACGAAGTCGTAGAAGTCGATGATGCGCGTCTTCGACAGCAGGCCGCCGCGCCGGCTGCGCAGCTTCTGCCGGGTCAGCGCCACCAGCGCGCCGAGGCCGTTGTCGCGGCCGTAGCGCAGCGCGGTGCGGGTGCGGCGCAGCAGGGTGTGAAACCGCGAATCGGAGGTCATGCGTTCCCAGTCTCCCGGCCGGCGGCACGCAGCCCCAGCATCAGTCGCTTGTCACGCGACAGTCGGCGCCGCAGGCCCTCGGGCAGGCGGTCGCCGCGAGCACCGAGGTAATGGCCCACCAGTCGCATGAAATTGTCGAACGGCGCCCGCAGCACGGCCAGCGTCTGCGACCGCCACAGGCCGGCGGTACGGGCGAAGGCCATGTCGCGGCAGGTCAGCGCCAGCCACGACCGCACCAGCGACCGCGGCCCGCGGCACAGCACATAGCCGAACAGGCGGCGGAAGGCATAGGCCTCGTCGAAGCTGCGCTGAAGGCGCTCGAACAAGGCGTAGTCGTGGCTGTGCATCACCACCGCATCGCGGGCATAGGCCTTCTTGTAGCCGGCCTCGATGATCTTCTGCGCCCAGATCTGGTCTTCGGCGAAATCCACGTCGGGATAGGGCAGCACGTCCCACACGCTGCGCCGGACCAGTGCATTGTTGTCGGAGAAGAAGTGCAGCACCTGCCGGTAGCCCTCGTCGCGGGCGTAGCGCTCGGGGTCGTCCATCTGCACCACCTGCCAGGCGTCGAAGCCGGCGAAGTGCAGCTCCAGTTCGCGGGCGGTGAAGGGATCGGCCTCGGGATAGGCGATGTGGCGACCGAACACACCGGCGATCTGCGGATCGGTGTCGGCGGTGGCGACCATGGCGGCCAGCCAGCGGTCATCGGCCGGCATGGCGTCGTGGGTGATGAGCACGGCGTATTCGCCGCTGGTCATGGACACCCCCAGGTTGCGGGTGCGGCCGTGGCCGAACGAGGCCGGCTCGATACAGTGCAGGCGGACACGCGGGTCGCCGAGGCCGGTCACATAGTCGAGCGTGCCGTCGGTCGACCCCGAGTCGATGACCAGAACCTCGAAGTCGAACGTCACGTCCTGGCTCAGAACGGCCGGCAGGACGCGCCGGAACACGGACCCCGGGTTCTTGGTCGGGATGATGATGGAGGCCTTCATCAGATGGCGGAACTCTCTCCGGTCGCTGCGGCCGGGGCCGGGAACCGGCACCGACCGCCCTTTGTAGTGCGCCGGGGGGCAAGACGCAAACACTAGCGCCTAGCCTTTTCGGCGGAGGCGGGTCGCTGCGGCCGATGGCGCGGCCTCTCCGAAGACCTTGATCTTTCGTATTATCCGAACCTTAACTCCTTTCCTGGCAGGCTGCCGGACCGGCGGCGCGGCCGTCATGTCGAAGCGCAACGGGGGAATACCCATGGCCAATATCAACACCACCGCGGCGGCCCTGGTCGGCCTCAACCTCACCGGCGGCGGGGACGACAGCCTGACGGTGACGGCCGGCACCGTGGTGGTCGAGGCGGCGGATCTGTCGCGCATCGCCGGCATTTCCCGCTTCATTCTGGCGACCAACGGCCCGCATGTGCTGGCGCTGAACGACGCCGTGTTCACCGGCACCGCTGGAACCATCCGGGTCGACAGCAACAGCACCATCGGCGTGCGGCTCACCGCCGAGGAGATCGTCGGCACCTCCTTCCGGGTGGAGTTTTACGGCGCCGACGGCGACGATACCCTGACCGGCGGTCCCGGTGCCGACCTGATTTTCGGCGGCGCCGGCCGCGATACTCTTTATGGCGGCGAAGGTAATGGTGCCGACCTGATGTTCGGCATGGACGGTGCCGACCTGATTTTCGGCGGCGGCGGTGCCGACACCATCTATGGTGGCGACGGCACCGATCTCATTTACGGAAACCAGGACCGCGACGTCATCTATGGCGGTGGCGACCGCGACATCATTTTCGGCGGCCAGGACGCGGACATCATTTACGGCAACGAGGGCGCCGATATCCTGTACGGCAATCTTGCCGATGACACTCTGTACGGCGGCGAGGGGATGGACACGCTGTACGGTGGCCAGGGCGACGACGCGCTCTATGGCAACATCGGCAATGACACCCTATACGGAAATCTGGGCCACGACTGGCTGCACGGCGGCCAGGGCGACGATCTGCTGATCGGCGGCGACGGCAGCGACACCCTGAACGGCGGCGAGGGCGCCGACACCCTGACCGGAGGCGACGGCGCCGACGTCTTCGTCTTCACCGTCGGCGGCGGCATGGACGTGGTGACCGAGGATACTGGCCTTGCCTCGGGTACCTCGGTGGACCGTTTCGACCTCAGCGCCTTTGCCATCGACCGCGATGATGACGGCCAGGCCGACATGCTCACGGTTACCGCCGATGTCTCCCTGGTGGGAGCCGAGGTCATCGTGGTCGGCGCTGGCACCTATGCCACCGCCACGGCGGCGCTGGCCGCCCTCGATACCCTGGTGGCGACGGTGGGGAACAAGGATCCGGGCGGAGACTTCCTGCTGGTGTGGGAAAGTGATCGCGACGGCGTGATGGTCAGCTTCGTCGATCCTGCCGCCGTAACCACCAATCTGACGGCGACCTCGATTTCGGATGTGGTCTTCCTGGCCGGTCTGACGGCGACCAACATCACCGACAACCTGACCGCCCACAACCTGATCGTCTGACCGCGACCCACCGCGGGACCGCCCCGGACCTCCGGGAGCGGTCCCGTTTCTCCGTCAGGGCCGCAGTTCGGGAACCCGCTGATACAGGGCCTCGGTCAGCCGCGCGCGGTCGGCCACCAGGCCGCGATACCAGGCGAGGCGGCGGGCGGTCTGGTAGGCCAGCATGCGCTCCCCGGCGACATAGGCATGGGCGGCGGCCCGAAGGGTGCCGCGCATGCCGGCGTCGGACACCAGACGGTGCAGCTTGTCCTCGAAGTCCTCCGGCGAGGAGAACAGAAGGCCGGTCTCACCGTCGCGCAGGGTGCTGGCATAGACGGTGGGACTCGCCAGCGCCACCGCCCCGGCCGCCGCCGTCTCAATGAACTTGAGGTCGGATTTCATGCGCGTGAACGCGTCATCGCGCAGCGGCATCAGGGTGATATCGGCATCCCGCAGCAGGCGCTGGTAGTCGGCATAGCCGCAGGTGGGGGTGAAGGTCTTCTCCGCCGTCTCCAGGGCGTCGAAGAAGCCACGATCATGGACCACCGTCACCGCCACCCGGCCGGCATGGACCGCCAGCACCCGGTTGAGCGCCGGCATCAACGGCGCCCAGTCCTGTTCCCGGTTGAGCGCACCAAAGAACAGCGTCACCCGGCCATTGTCGCGGGCCGCCAGCGGCGGCAGGCTTGAGAGGGCGTTGGGAAACACCTCCACCGTCGGGTTCCATTGGCGGTACAGCGCCGCCAGCGGCTCCGTCGAGGTCTGCACCGCGTGGACGCCGCGATAGGTGAGGTAGTCGTGCTCGGCGATGCGCGGCCAGACCATGGGGTGATCGTCGAATTCCGTCACCACCACGTATCCGTGACCGATGATGGCCTTCAGCTGGGCGATGGCATCCGGTCGGGTCAGGATCGGCCGCTGCCAGACGAACACCCGATCAGTCACCTGCGGCGCCGCCGACAATGTCGCCGTCCGCTCCTGGGCCACCACATGCACGCCCGGCCGCGCCGCCAGGGCCGCCATCGGCTCATGCACCCGCACGTCGTTGCAGGCCCCCACCGGGGCCAGCGTCATGGCCTGGAGCAGGATCGGCCGCGCCGCCTTGCGTCCGGCCCGGACCACGTATTGGAAAGCGGATACCTGCTGCGCGAACCGCTGTGCATCCTGAATTCCCAACGCCGGCAGCACCGGCGCCATGGCCCGCACGAACCGATCACAGGCTTCCGGGTTGAACACCCGCGGCCGGATGTCATGGATCACCAGACCGGCGCCGCCGAACAGCTCCGGCAGGCTGTCGGCGGTGAAAAAGCGCAGATGGGTGTGGTCGAGCAAACCCTCGTCGGTATAGGTGAACTGACCACGCAGCAGACCGGCCAGAACGCTCCAATGCTGGATGTTGGGGATGCAGGCCAGCACCACGCCATCGTCCGACAGATGCGCCGCATGGGCCTTCAGCACTGCCCAGGGGTTGACCATGTGCTCCAGCGCATCGCCGTAGATCAGGCAATCGACGCCCGTATCCGGCAGGTCCAGCCGCGCCGCATCATCGGTCTCGGCATTGCCGTGCAGCACTTGGTCCAGGCGGGTGGCGGCGACCGCCGCCGCATCGGCATCGATCTCCAGCCCGAAGTAGCGGCAAGCCGGGTTGATCTGCTTGTAGGCACGGCCAAGGGCGCCGGCCCCGCATCCTACCTCCAGCACGGCGCGGGCATCGCGCGGGATGAGGCTGAGAAGGTCCGGGTTGACGCGATCGTAGTAATCGGGATGGGCCCGTTCAGGCGACGGCGCGGCGGTGGAGGAAGTCATGCAAACACACCCCAACAGATCGGCAACGGCCGGCACTGTAGCAGCCTGCCCGGCGGGAGCAAGCGCCCGGACTTGCCCGCCACGCCTTCGCCGCCTATGAAAGACCGACCGTCGCCGGAGACCCTTGCCCATGTCCGCCCCCGCCGCTTCCGCCAAGCCAGCGCTGCCCGAGGTGCCCGGTCGCGGCCGCACCGTGCTGCTGGCCTGGGAGATGGGCGAGGGCCTAGCCCATGCCAGCCGCCTCCTCATGATCGCCCACCGTCTGCGCGCCGGGGGGTGGCGCCCGGTGGTGGTGGCGCGCAATCCCGGCGCCCTGGCCGAGCGCTATGCCGCCGCCGGGGTGCCGGTGGTGGCAGCGCCCGCGCATCACACCTGCTACAGCGGCTCGGCGCCCTTTCGCGCCGCCACCTTCGCCGACGTGATGGGAGTCTGCGGCTATGCCGACCGCGACCGGCTGACAGCCATGGTGGCGGCCTGGGATACGGTGCTCGACACTCACCGACCGGCGGTGGTGATCGCCGACTACTCGCCGTTGCTGTCGCTGGCCTGCTTCGGCCGGGTGCCGCTGATCCCGGTGGGGGATGGCTTCGTGGTGCCCCCTGGGTTGCCCGACGGCCACTTTCCTCCGCTGGGAAACGCCCAACCGCCGGTATGGCCGCCGGACATGCTGCTGGAGCACGCGCGGGCGGTGCAGACAGCCCGCCAACGGCCCTTGCCCGAGTCGCTGCCGCAAATCGTGACGGGGATCGGCCCGGTGGTGGCGGTCCCGCCGGAGCTGGACATCTACGCCGACCACCGCCAGCCGGAGACCGCCGCCGCCGGCCCGTGGGACCGCCCTGCCCCGCCCCTGGCACCCCCCGCCGAGCCGCGGATCTTCGCGTATCTGCGCATGACTCATGGCCCGGCGCGGGCGGTGCTGCAAGCGATGCTCAACGCTCGACTGCCGGGGGAAGCCTTCTTGCACGATGCCACGCCGGCCCAGGTGGCGACCCTGGAGAGGGGCGGACTCCGGGTTCACCGGGTGGCGCCGCCCTTGCGGGACGCGCTGACGCGGGCCAGCCTGCTCATCCACCACGGCGGCATCGGTTCGACCGAGGACGCCGTCCTCGCCGGACGGATGCAGTTGCTGCTGCCGCGTCATCTGGAGCAAAAGCTGAATACCCAACGCGCCATCGCGGCGCTACCAGGCGTGTTCAGCGCCCCGCCGGCCATCCCGCTGGAAGCCCTGACCGAGCAGCTGCCGCAACTGCTGGGCAACGGCCGCGCCCTGAGCGCCGCCCAAGCCGCCGCCCGCCACCTGACGGCCCGGCGAACGACGGGGTGGGAGGCGCTCCAGCAAAGGCTGTCCCTGGTGGCGTGACCAGGACGCCCGGCCGGCCGCTGTCGCTCAGCCGGCGGCCTTCTTCAGCAACGGAGCGGGACGGGCGTAGTCCGGCTGACCGGGCTTGAAGTCGCCCTTGGGCATGATCGGGCGGTGGCCGAGCACCAGATTCTTGATCAGCGTCAGCTGACGGCCGAGGCACTTTTCCAGGTCGTAGCGGTCCACCACCGTCTCGCGGGCACGGTGGCGCAGCTCGGCCATGCGGTCGGGGTGCTCGAACACCTCGTCGACGCGATCGGCCACCTGTTCGGGGCTGAAGAAGTCGACCAGCAGACCGTTCTCGCGGTCGGTGATGATCTCCTCGACCGGCGGCGTCTTGGAGCCGATGAGCAGGCAGCCGGCCGACATGCTTTCCAGCATCGACCACGACAGCACGAAGGGATAGGTCAGGTAGATATGCGCCTGCGACACCTTGATGACTTTCAGGAAGGTCTCGTAGGGCACAGACCCGATGAAATGCAGGCGGTCCTTGTCCACCTGCACCTGCTTCAACGCCTCGTGGCGGTAGTGCTTGCCGTCGGGCAGCGGCTTGCCGTAGCTGACGCCGTCGGCACCGATGGCGACCACCTGGGCGTTGGGGCGACGTTTGTGGATCAGCTCGACGGCCTTGATGAAGGTCGGGAAGCCGCGATAGGGCTCGAAATTGCGCACGCAGTAGGTGATGACCTCATCGGCGCGGGTCAGCGTGCGGCCGTTGGGGAGGGTCAGGGTCGCCTGCGGGTCCGGGGCACAGGTGCGGGTGTCGATACCGTCGTGGATGACCGATACCTTGTACTTGTACTCGTCCGGCAGTTGGGAGAATTGCCATAGGGTCGGGCTCATGCCCGCATCGCACAGGTTCAGCGACACGTCGTTGACGAAGTTCTTGCTGCGGATACGGCAGAGGTCATCAATGTTCGGCTGTTCAGCGGGATCAAATCCAACATCGGCGCCACGGCCGCGGTAGTAAAACTCGAAGAACGCCAGAACCGGCACGTCGGGCCAGATATCCTTGACGTAGAGCATCTCGCCCCAGCCGGGATGACCGACGATGATGTCGGGCTTCCAGCCCTTGGTCTGAAGGTCGATACACAAGCGGGCCACCTGCTGGGCGTGCAGCACGCCCCGCTCGGCGCCGATGAGGTAGCGGTGGGTCTGCGGCGACGGCTCGCGATGCGGCTTGTAGAGCAGCTTCTTCACGTTCGGGAGATCGAGATCCTCCCGCTTGGTGATGAAGACGACCTCGTTCTTCCGATTGGCCGCCAGATGGCCGACGATGTGCTTGTACTGGCCGGGCATGTTCTGGTGAATGAACAGGTAGCGCATCGCGTTCGTCCCGCTTCCCCTCGGGTTCCCCTTGTGCGGCCGGGCCCCTCGGGGCCCGGCGCGGTGATTTGACGGCGTTGTCGTCCGGCCCGTGTCCTACTTCTCGCGGAACGACCGGTTCATGCTGTCGATGATCGGGCTGAAGGCGATCTGCAACGCGGTGCGCGAGCCGGTTTTGATCATCACCTCGGCCGGCATGCCGGGATGAAGCTGCAATTTCAACTCGCCCAGCTTGTCCATGCTTTCCGGATACAAGCGGACGCGCGCCTTGTAGAAGGTTACGCCGGTCTGGTTATTGACCAGCGTGTCGGCCGACACGCGAACCACTTCGCCATCCAGCGGCGGCGTCGAGCGGGTGTGGAAGGCGGTGATGCGCACCTCCGCCGGCAGGCCTGCATGCACCTCGTCAATGTCCTCCGGCCGCACCATGGCTTCGATCACCAGCTCGTCCTCGGACGGCACGATGTCCATCAACTCGCCGCCCGGCGGCACCACGCCGCCGACGGTGTGGAAGCGCATGTTGACGATGGTGCCAGCGTTGGGGGCGCGAATGACGGTGCGGTCGGCGCGGTCGCGCATGGCGCGCAGACGCTCCTCCAGATCCGCAAGGCGGGTCTGCACATCGCCCAGTTGGGCCACCACCTCGTTCATATAGCGGGTGCGGGCATCCAGGGCCGACAGTTCCGCCTCGCCGATCCGCTGGCGGGCCTCGGCGACGCCGGCCAGATACTCGCCCCGTTCGCCGGCGAGGCTGGCCATGGTCCGTTGCAGGGCCAGCACGCGGGTCTTGCGCTCGTAGCCCTGCTGGTAAAGCTCGTTGACGCCCTTCAGTTCTTCCTGGATCAGCTTGTACTGCTCGTCATTGGCCTCGGCTTGCGCCTGGAAACCCGAGATCTGATCCTTCAACTGCTTCACCCGCTGGGCGGCGATGTCCAGCTGGCTTTGCAGCGCCTTGCGCCGTTCGACGAAAATGTTGGTCTGGCCGTCGATGGCCTGCTGCTGACCGCCCACACCCTCTTCGCCGAAGATCGGGTGCGAGAAGTCGATGCTGTCGAGCCCGTCGCGCTCGGCCAGAAGTCGCATTTCCTGCGCCTTCAGCGACACGTACTGGCTGCGCACGACGTCGAGCATGGCCTGGGACTGGGTGTTGTCCAGTTCGACCAGCGGATCACCGGCTTCCACCTGATCGCCTTCATCCACCAGCATGGCGGCGATGATGCCGCCCTCGAAGTGCTGAATGGTCTTGCGCTTGCTCTCGACGATCACCTGACCGGGCGCCATGGCGGCGCTGGCCAGCGGCGCCACGGCGCCCCACACCAGCGTGCCAACGATGGCGAACAGGAATATTCCGAGGCCGACCAGCACCGGCACCCGCGCCACCCCATAGGGAGACGGGGTTTCCAACCGAACCCGCATCTGCTCCAGGACCGGCTGCGGCACGGAAGGCGCCCCCGCCGGGACAGGAAGGTTACGCTGTGCGCTCACGCTGCAAGCTCCACTTTTAACAGTCTACGCCGTCGTCCACGCCATGCCGGACGGATCAGGTGGCGGACACCGGGGAAATTCGCTGCTGCGGCTGCGCCTGCACGGCGGCGGCACGCTGCTGCTGATTCATCTGGGCAAGAACCTGATCCTTGGGACCGAACATCTGCACCCGGCCGTCCCGCAGGACAAGCATCTTGTTCACCGCCGACAGGATTCCGGTGCGGTGGGAGATGACGACGACGATGGCCCCGCGCGCCTGGGCGCCCAGAATCGCCTGCACCAGGGCGGCTTCGCCTTCGTTGTCCAGATTGGCGTTGGGCTCGTCCAGTACCAGATATTTGGGTTCCCCGAACAGGGCACGGGCCAGACCGATGCGCTGGCGCTGGCCGCCCGACAGGTTGGCGCCGCCGTCACCCACCGGGGTATCGTAGCCGAGCGGCAGCCGCACGATCATGTCGTGGGCATTGGCGGCCTTGGCGGCGGCGATGACGTCGGCATCGTCCGCCTCGGTCATGCGGGCGATATTTTCCTTCACCGTGCCGGCGAACAGTTCCACGTCCTGCGGCAGATAGCCGACGAAGCGGCCAAAGTTGTCGCGGTTCCAGGTGAAGACGTCGACACCACCCAGCCGCACCTTGCCGCCCATGGCCGGCCAGACACCCACCAACTGGCGCGCCAGGGTGGACTTGCCGGCCGCGGTGGGGCCGATGATGCCGAGCACGTCGCCCGGCTCCAGCCCGAAGGTCACACCCTGGAGCACCGGCTTGGCCGCGCCGGGGAAGGTATAGGACACGCCCTCCACCGACAGTCCGCCATCCACCGCCTCGAAGCTGGTCGAGGTCCGGACGGCTTTGTAGCCAGCCAGCATGGAGTTGACGCGGGTGAACGACTCGCGCGCCTGCACCACCTGCCGCCAGGTTCCCACCAACTGCTCCACCGGCGCCAGGGCGCGGCCCATGATGATGGAGGCGGCGATCATGGCGCCGGGGGTGAGTTGGTTCTCCAGCGCCAGATACAGGCCGATGCCCATCAGGCCGATCTGGATGAACATGCGGATGGCCTTGGTGATGCCGGAGATCAGGCCGGCGCGGTCGCTGGCGCGGGCCTGCAACAGCAGGGAGGCCAGGTTCTTTTCCTGCCAACGGGCCAGCATGGGGCCCAGCATGCCCATCGCCTCGATCACCTCGGCGTTGGCGCTAAAGCTGTGGGCCTTGATCATCTGCGGATTGGCGATGGCGTTGGCGTCGTCCAGCGGCTTGCGGGTCAAGGCATCGTTCAGCCACGCCAGGGCGAACAGGATCACCGCGCCCAGCAACGCGAAACCGCCAAGCACCGGATGCACGAGGAAGATCACCGCCAGGAACAAGGGCACCCACGGGGCGTCCATGATGGCGAAGATGGTGCTGCCGGTGAGGAACTGGCGCACCGTGCTCATGTCGCGCAACGCCTGACTGGCGCTGATCGACCGGTTGAAGGACGCCGCCTGCACCGCCGCTTGCAGCAGCGGCGGCGACAGGATGTGGTCGAACCAGCTGGACAGGCGCACCAGGATGCGCGAGCGGACGACGTCAAGCGCCCCCATCACCACCAACAGGGCGCAAGCCAGCAGGGTGAGCACCCACAGGGTGTCCTCGCTGCGGGCGGGCAGCACGCGGTCGAAGCTCTGCATCATGTAGAACGGTAGCGTCAGCATCAGCGCATTCACGCAGAAGCTGAATACAGCCACCACCGCGAGAACCTTGACACTCGCGCGAAGGGCGGACTTGGCGTCGGAAATCATCACTCGTCCCGTCAACAGACCGGCATAATGGGCCAGCGTATAACACCGGGCCCAGCCCTGGTCACGCCGGCGTCGGCGACCTTACGAAAAAGTAAGGCGCGGCGAGGGCACACCATAGAGCATCACCCGCCACCACGAAAGGGCAGATACCGCCGGGCCGTTGGAGGTAGCCCCACCCGCCCGCGCCGGCCTATTTCCGCCCCAGCATGCGGACCAGCCCGGCATCGAGGGTGAGCGGCGGCCGCCACCCCAGGTCGGCCCGGATGGGGCCGTCATCAACCGTCAGCGACCCCAACAACCGGTCGGCCAGCCCGCTCCGGCCGCCGAGTCGCAACAGCGAGACCAGGATCTTCCGAGGCACCGGCAGCAGCCGTGCCGGGCGCCCTTGCAGGCGGCGCAGCCGGCGGATCAGGTCACCGGTGGACACATCCTCGCCGTCGCGCACCAGATAGGTCCGCCCCGCCGCCCGGGGTGCTGTCAGGGCAACGGCGATGGCGTCGGCCAGATTCTCCACCGCGATCAGGCTGCGGGCGTTGCCGGTGGCGCCGAAGGGCAACGGCCACGGGCTGTCACACAGCCGCGCCAGGGCGGCGATATTGGCCTTCACCCCCGGCCCGTAGACCACCGGCGGCCGGATCACCGTCACCCCGAGACCGGGATGCGCCGCCGCCACCTGCCGCAACGCCACCTCCGCCGCCGCCTTGGAGCGGCCGTAGTCGTCGGCCGGAGCCGGCGGATCGTCGGCGCGGAACGGGCGATCGGGCGCGGTGCCCTCGCCGTTGACCTTGATGGTGCTGAGGAACAGCAGCCGCTCGATCCCGGCCCGCGCCGCCCCTTCGGCCAGCCGCCGCGTCACCTCCACGTTGACGCGCTGGAAGTCGGCGACATCGGCGGCGGTCGGCCGCATGACGTGGACCTTGGCGGCCAGATGCACCACGGCCCGCACGTCCCCGAGCAGCGGGGCGAAATCCGCCACCGCCGTCAGGTCCCCGACGACTCGCGACTCGACCCCCTCGGGCAGCGTCGGCGCCGCCGTCCGTGTCAGCGCCACCACCCACCAGCCGTCGGCCAGCAGACGCCGACAGACGGCGCCGCCGACGAAGCCGGTGGCGCCGGTGACGGCGACGGCGCGGCGGCGGTCGGTGTCCATCGCCGGGCTCAGATCACGCCCCGGTCGCGCAGCATCGCGACCACCCGTCCGGCCAGGGCCTCCGGCGCCTCGTTCCCGGCCGGCAGATGCAGTTCCGGCGCCTCGGGCGGCTCGTAGGCGCTGCCGATGCCGGTGAAGTTGGGCAGTTGCCCGGCCCGGGCCTTGCGATAGAGCCCCTTGGGGTCGCGGCGTTCGCACACTTCCAGCGGGGCGTCGACGAAGACCTCCAGGAACTCGCCGTCCTCCATCAGGTCGCGGGCCAGGCGGCGCTCGCTGCGGAAGGGGGAGATGAACGACACCAGCACGATCAGGCCGGCGGACACCATCAGGCGCGACACCTCGGCGACGCGGCGGATGTTCTCCACCCGGTCCTCGTCGGTGAAGCCGAGATCCTTGTTGAGGCCGTGGCGCACGTTGTCGCCGTCCAGCAGCATGGTGTGGCGGCCGAGGCGATGCAGTTCCTGCTCCACCAGGTCGGCGACGGTGGACTTGCCGGCGCCGGACAGGCCGGTGAACCACAGCACGCAGGGCTTCTGGCCCTTCAGGGCGGCACGGGCGGCCTTGTCCACCTCGCTGACGTGCCAGTGGATGTTGGAGGCGCGGCGCAGGGCGAAGTCGATCATGCCGCAGCCGACGGTGGCGTTGGTCAGCCGGTCGACGAGGATGAAGCCGCCCATGTCGCGGTTGGCGGCATAGGGGTCGAAGGGCACCGGCCGGTCGAGGGCGAGGTTGCAGAAGCCGACCTCGTTGAGGTCCAGGTGCTTGCCCGCCGCCTTCTCCAGGGTGTTGACGTCGACCCGGTGCTTCAGTTCAGTCACCTGGGCGCCGACGCTGGTGGTGCCGAGGCGCAGGATGTAGGGGCGGCCGGGCAGCAGCGGCTGTTCGCTCATCCACACCACATGGGCGGCGAACTGGTCGGCCACCTCCGGCCGGTCGTCGGCGGCGGCGATGACGTCGCCGCGGCTGACGTCGATTTCCTCCGCCAGGGTCACCGTCACCGCCTGCCCGGCAATGCCGCGGGCGAGGTCGCCGTCCAGGGTGACCACCCGCGCCACCGTGGTGGTCTTGCCCGACGGCAGCACCGCCACCCGGTCGCCCGGCGCGACGCTGCCGCCGACGATGGTGCCGGAGAAGCCGCGGAAATCCTGGTTGGGGCGATTGACCCACTGCACCGGCAGGCGGAACGGCCGCGCCAGCGCATCGGACGCCACCTGCACCGTCTCCAGATGGGCGAGCAGGGTCGGCCCCTCGTACCACGGCATGGCGGCGGTGGCCGGGGTGGTGACGTTGTCGCCGGTCAGCGCCGACACCGGCACGCAGGTGACGTGCGGAATGCCGAGGCGGCCGGCGAAGGTGCGGTAATCGGCGGCGATGCGCTCGAAGGTTTCCTGGTCCCAGTCCACCAGGTCCATCTTGTTCACCGCCAGCACCACATGACGGATGCCCAGCAGCGACACGATGTAGCTGTGGCGGCGGGTCTGGGTCAGCACGCCCTTGCGCGCGTCCACCAGCAGCACCGCCAGTTCGGCGGTGGAGGCGCCGGTGGCCATGTTGCGGGTGTACTGCTCGTGCCCCGGCGTGTCGGCGACGATGAACTTGCGCTTGTCGGTGGTGAAGAAGCGGTAGGCGACGTCGATGGTGATGCCCTGCTCGCGCTCGGCGGCGAGGCCGTCCACCAGCAGCGCCAGATCAAGGGTGCCGCTGCCGGTGGTGCCGAAGCGGCCGGAGTCCTTCTCCAGCGCCGCCAGCTGGTCCTCGAACAGCAGCTTGCAGTCGTACAGCAGGCGGCCGATCAGGCTCGACTTGCCGTCGTCGACCGAGCCGCAGGTGATGAAGCGCAGCAGGTCCTTGGCTTCCTGGCGCTTGAGGTAGTCCTCCACCTCGGCAATGGCGGTGTCGCGGGCGTCGGCGGCCATCAGAAGTAGCCCTCCTGCTTCTTGGCTTCCATGGAGGCGCCGGCGTCCTTGTCGATGGCGCGGCCCTGGCGTTCGCTGGTGGTGGCGAGCAGCATCTCGCGGATGATTTCCGGCAGCGTGGCGGCGCGGCTCTCGATGGCGCCGGTCAGCGGGTAGCAGCCGAGCGTGCGGAAGCGCACCCAGGTTTCGGCCGGCGTCTCGCCGGGGTTGAGCGGCATGCGGTGGTCGTCGACCATCACCAGCATGCCGTCGCGCTCCACCACCGGGCGGGGTGCGGCGAAGTAGAGCGGCACCACCGGGATGTTCTCCTGATAGATGTACTGCCAGATGTCCAGCTCGGTCCAGTTGGACAGGGGGAAGACGCGGATGCTCTCGCCCTTGTTGATGCGGCCGTTGTAGAGCGTCCACAGCTCCGGCCGCTGGTTCTTGGGGTCCCAGCGGTGGCTGGCGGTGCGGAAGGAGAAGATGCGTTCCTTGGCGCGGCTCTTTTCCTCGTCGCGGCGGGCGCCGCCGAAGGCCGCGTCGAAGCCGTACTTGTCCAGCGCCTGCTTCAGGCTCTGGGTCTTCATCACGTCCGTATGCACCGCCGAGCCGTGGCTGAACGGCCCGATGCCGGCCCGCACGCCGTCCTGGTTGATGTGGACGATGAGGTCGAGCCCCAGTTCCTTCGCCCGCTGGTCGCGGAAGGCGATCATCTCGCGGAACTTCCAGGTGGTGTCCACGTGCATCAGCGGGAACGGCGGCTTCGACGGGTAGAACGCCTTCATCGCCAGATGCAGCATGACGCTGCTGTCCTTGCCGATGGAATAGAGCATCACCGGGTTGCGGAACTGGGCCGCCACCTCGCGCATGATGTGGATGCTTTCCGCCTCCAGGC
>JAEWWF010000329.1 GCA_023396465.1 Pseudomonadota bacterium | reverse complement strand
CAGCCACGCCGGCAGGGTCTGGCCGAGGAAGCCCTGGCCGCCGGTCGCCACCAGCGCCGCCAGCAGGCCCATGTCGTAGAGCACCACCAGGAACAGCCACACCACGATGGCGACACCGGCGGCGGTGGTGCGTTCCCGCACCGTCACGCTGATGACCGTGCCGACGGCCACGAAGGCAAGGCCGAGGCCGATGGAAGCGCCGATCAGGCCGGCGAAGTTCCACCACTCGGCCGATGTCGGCAGCACCGGGGCGCTGAGGCCGATGGCCAGCGCCGCGCTGCCGAAGCCGACGGTGGTGGCGAAGGCCAGGATGGCGGCATGGCCGAGGAACTTGCCGGCGACGATCTGCCAGCGACTGAGGGGGTAGGCCAGCATCAGCAGCAGCGTGCCGCGCTCCGCCTCGCCCACCACGGTGTCGAAGGCAAGCAGCAGGGCGATCAGCGGTAGCAGGTAGATACTGAGGCTCGACAGCGACACGATGGTCACGGTCAGCCGCCCGGCCCCCACCTCGCCCACTGGCGCGCTGCCGACCAGGGCGAGCGCCAGCGCCAGGGCGGCGAGGATGAGCGTCGCCGTGGCCACCCAGCGGTTGCGCAGGCCCTCGCGGATTTCGCGGCCGGCAATGACGAGACTGGGGCTCATGACGGCACCTCCTGCTGGCCGGTCGGCGGCAGTCCGCCGAAGTGGGCGTAAACGTCCTCCAGGCTCGGCGGCAGGACATCAAGGTCTTCGACGCTGCCGTCGGTGCCGGCGGCAAGCCGGCGCAGGGCGTCCATCTTCATGGCGAGCGACACGCCAAGCTCCACCGAACGGCCGTTGGCGGCCAGCACCGTCGCCCCCTCCCCCGCCTGGGCGGCGGCGCGGGCGGCGCCGCCTTCCGGCACCCGCACGCGGATGCGCACCGGCAGGCCGGCGGCTTCCTGGAGGCCGTGCAGGGTGTCGCAGGCGACCAGCCGGCCCTTGCGCATGATGGCGATGCGGTCGGTGCGCAATTGCAGCTCGGTCAGCACATGCGACGACAGCAGGATGGTCACGCCGCGCGCCTTCATGTCGCGCAGGATGCGGTAGAATTCCTGCCGCAGCATGGGGTCGAGGCCGGTGGTCGGCTCGTCCAGCAGCAGCAGGCGCGGCTCGCCCAGCAGCGCCTGGGCGAGGCCGAGGCGCTGGCGCATGCCCTTGGAGTAGGTGCGGACAGCCTTGTTGCCGGCCTCGGCCAGCCCAACCGCCTGCAACAGCTCCTCCACCTGCGCCTTCGGGGCACCCTTCAGGCGGGCGTAGAAGCGCAGCGCCTCCCGCCCGGTGGAGCCGCCGGTGAAGCTGACGTTCTCGGGCAGAAAGCCGACGCTCTGGCGACCCGCGATGCCGCCCGCCGCGCCCAGGACCGACAGGCTGCCGGAGGTCGGGCGGGTGAGGCCCAGCACCATCTTCATCATGGTTGTCTTGCCGGCGCCGTTGTGGCCGAGCAGGGCCAGGAACTCGCCCTGCGGCACCGCCAGCGACAGGTCGTCGACCGCCGTGAAGCTGCCGTAGCGCTTGGTCACATGGTCGAGGCGGATGACGTCTTGGCTCATTTCAGAATCTCCGCCAGCCGCTCCGCCGTGGCCGGCGGCGGGCGCATGAGGGGGTGAGGATCGACGACGCCACCCGGCAGAATGGCCGGAAAGGCGGACTGCGCCCAATGGACCAGTTGCACCGCCGGACTGGTCAGCAGCAGCTTGGCTTCCGGCGCCCGCCAGATGATCTGATCGACCAGGCCGTTGGGCCGGTAGGGGCGGTCGGCGATGCCGTCGTTGTCGAGGTCGAACGCGGCGTTGTCGGACCAGTAGTTGCCGACCCCGTTTTCGGCCCATTCCAGGTACTTGGTGCCGACGTACTTCACCTGATTCTCGTTGCCGACGAAGGCATTGCTGACCACGGTGTTGCGTTCCGACCCGGCGGTGAAGTGGATGCCGGTGCCGCAGCCCTGGAACAGGTTATCGCGAAAGTCGTTCTTGCTGGCGTTGTAGATGAAGACGCACTTGTCGCCGCCATCGACCACCGAGTTGCGCCGCATGACCGACGAATTGGCGAAGTTGAACACCAGCCCGTGCTCGACGTCACCACGGCTGACGTTGTCTTCGACCGTCAGGCTGTGGCTGAACATGATGACGTACCCGGCGTCATTGCCGATGGAGCGGTTGTTCCGCAGGATACTGTCGTTGGTGTACATGTAATGCACGGCGAACCGCACGCCCTGCATCACGTTGTCTGCGAACACATTCTGCTTCGAGGTGGTGGTGAAGATGCCGTCGCGGCTGCCGGAGATGACATTGCGTTCGATCCGGCTGCCGGGCGAATTCCACAGTTGCACGCCGTTGCCGCGTTCATTCACCCGCAGGTCGCCGCGGCCGCCGATGATGTTGTCGATCACCTGGGCATTTTCCGGCCCCTTCAGGAACACGCCGATCAGGGTGTGCTCGAACCGGTTGCCGGCGACGACGGCGCGCGGCGCCTTCTGGGTGACGTAGACGCCGCTGTCCTCCTTCTCCAGCGAACCGCCGGAGTTGCGGATGGTCAGGTTGCGCAAGGTGATGTCGGGCGCACGCAACTCCAGCACCCGGCCCTTGCCGCCGCCGTCGATGACGACCTGCCCCTCGCCGATGACGGTGAGCGGCTTGTCGATGATCACCCCGCCGCGATAGGTGCCCTCTGGGAGACGCAGAACCCCGCCAGGTGACGCGGCGCCCACAAGGGCGGCGAGATCCTGCGTCTCCGCCAGGGCACCCGTGGCGGCGGCGGAAGTCGTCGCTCCGCCGTCGGCTGCCCGTGCCGGGATGTCGGCGGTCACGAGGACCGCCGACACCAGCACGAGGCTGCGTATGATGGCGCCGGGGCGCATCATGCCTTTTCCTTCGGGTGAACCAGCATGCGGCCGCGCATTTCCATGTGCAGCGCATGGCAGAACCACTGGCAGTAGTACCAGTGCACGCCCGGACGGTCGGCCGTGAAGGTGACCGAGGCGGTCTGCTGCGGCCCCAGCTCCATCACCAGGCCGTAGTTGGACAAGGTGAAGCCGTGGGTGAGATCGTCGACATCATCAATGTTGGTGATGGCGATGGTGACCTCGTCGCCCTCGTTGACCTCGAACTTCTCCAGCGAGAACTCCGGCGCCTGCGAGGTCATGAACACGAAGACCTTGTTGCCTTCGCGGATCACGTCGGCGGCGGCCTCGGGGTCGACGCCCTTCGACTTGATCAGTTCCACCGTGTCCTTGAAGATCGGGTCATTGCGATCCCAGGTGTTGCGCGGGTTGACGATGTCGGCGCGAACCAGGATGCAATCGTGCGGCTCGGCATAGGTCGGGCCATCGTGGACCAGCTTCATCGGCTCGCTGTCGGAGTGGATGCTGATCAGCTGGTCGTTCTCCGGCTTCAGCGGACCGACGTTCAGGAACCGGTCCTTGGAGAACTTATTCAGTGATACCAGCCACTTGCCGTCGGCTTCCCGGGTTTCGCCCATGGTGGTACTGTTGTGGCCGGGCTGGTAGTGGACGTCCAGCTTTTCCAGGATCGGATCGACGTCGGCACCGTTGAAGGCGGCGATCGCCTTCTCGATGTTCCACTTCACCATCTGGCTGTCGATGAACACCGTGGTGTAGGCGTTGCCACGATCGTCATAGGCGGTGTGCAGGGGGCCTAGGCCCAGCTGCGGCTCCGCCACGATCACCGAGCGCGGCTCAGCCTTGCCCTCGAACACCGCGTCGAGCTTGGTGACATCCATCACCGACACGGTCGGCGACAGCTTGCCGTTGATGACCACATGCTTGCCGTCCGGCGCCGTGTTGATGCCGTGCGGGCTGGTGGAAATCGGCACGTAGACGGTGTAGGGCGAGCCCTTGCGGCCGTCCAGCACCGGAATGCCGTTCATCATGGTGGCCTTGCCGGCCTTCACCGCCTCTTCGATGCGGGCGATGTTGAACACCACCACATGGTCCTGCTCGTTGGCGGTCATTTCCGACAGGTTGACGCCCATTTCGGCGTTGTAGCTGGTCGAGAAGGCATACTTGCCCTGGTAGTCGGCATCGACGTTGTCCAGGTTGCCGTCGACGATCACCTGCCACGCCACCTTCATCTCGTCGCCGTCGATGGCGGAGAAAATGCAGCGATAGGCCGAGGGGTTGTCCAGGTCGCGGCCGTCGTTGGGCAGCGGCGCTTCATGCTCGCCGTTGGCGAAGATGTAGCCGGTGCGCGGGTACTTCTGCGGGCGCAGGCCGTGGATATCGTGGGCGTTGGGGATCTCGATGATCTTGTCGGGCTTCATCACGTCGCAACGGATGCGGGCGACGCGGGTATTGGCCTTGTCGTTGATGAAGATGTAGCGCCCGTCATAGGTGCCGTCGGTGAACGACATGTGCGGGTGGTGGGCATCGCCGTTGTGGTAGATGCCGCCACGGGTGGACAGGAACTTCCTGGTTTCCTCGGTCAGGTTCTCGGTGAGGATGCGGCGGCTTTCGTTGGTGATGCCCCAGCCGGTGGCGCTGTCGGTGTTGAACACCGGAATGCGCATCAGTTCGCGCATGGACGGCACGCCGAAAATGCGGATCTCGCCGGCCTGGCCCGAGGACCAGAAACCGTAATACTCGTCCAGTTCACCCGGCGCCACGGCGCCGTCGGCACCCGGCGTCGCCGCCTTGGCACTGGGGATGCCGCCACCGGCCACGGTGACACCACCGACACCGGCCGCGCCCGCCAGTCCCGCAAGTGTCGCCCCTTTGGCGGTGGTTTCGAGCAGCGAACGCCGGGACATCCCGGTCGTCGTCGCGTCGCGCTCAGTCATGTTGCAGTCCTCCGTCTTGGTTTCTTCGCCTCGGGACGTTCCCCCCGGGGCTGCTGTCGGCCGCCGTCTCAGACGGCCTTCGGGTCGCGCTCCGCAGCAATGGGAGAGCTGCGGCGACGCTCCTTCTTCAGGCGCCGCGTCACGTTGTGCGGACACCGGAACTCGTCGCGGTAAAGCTCCTGGCAGTGCATGCAGTAGATGCACTCGTTCGGATTGATGTGCCCTTCGGGATGGATCGACTGCACCGGGCATTCCCGGGCGCAGCGGTTGCACTGGGTGCCGCATTCGGGCCAGCGCTTCAGCCAGTCGAACATCCGCACCCGCGCCGGCACCGCCAGGGCGCCCCCCAATGGACACAGGTAGCGGCAGAAGAAGCGTTCGATGAACAGGCCCGCGACCAGCAGGGCCAGGGCGAAGACCACGAACGGCCAGTCGCGCACGAACTTGAGGATGATGGCGGTCTTGAACGGCTCGACTTCCGACAGCTTCTCGGCCAGGGCGAGGTCGTAGAGGGCAAGCCCGAACAAAGCCATGAAGATCATGTACTTGATCGGCCACAGGCGTTCATGCAGGCCCCACGGCACCTGGATCTGGCGGATGCCGAGGCGGCGGCCGGCGTGGTTGGTCAGTTCCTGGAGAGCGCCAAACGGGCACAGCCAGCCGCAGAACGGACCCCGGCCCCAGAACAGCAGCGAGGCGGCGACGGCGAACCACAGGATGAACACCAGCGGGTCCATCAGGAAGTACTGCCAGCTGAAGCCGTTGGCGATGGCGCTCGACAGGGTCAGCACGTTGACCACCGACAACTGGGCATTGGACAGCCAGCCAATCCACACCAGCGTGTAAGCGAGGAAGGCGTAGCGCATGCCCTTCAGCAGCCTGGGCCGCCGCACCACGATGTCCTGGAAGAAGAACACCGCCGTCAGGAACACCACCGAGGCCGCCAGCAACCCGGCGCTCCACAGGTTGGACTGCCAGATGCTTTTCCACAGGCTGTCGCGGGCGCTGCCCTCGTCGTGGTCGAGCAGGGCATCATTGGCGGCGGCGCCAGTGGCGGCGGTCTGCGCGGCGGCAGGCGTCGGTGGCAGCGGCGTCAGGTAGCCCTCCGGCACCGCGTAGGAGACGTCAAAGGTCACGAAAGCCTTGTCGAGGGCACCGGTGGTGCGCTGCACCAGCAATTCCAGCTGCCACGGCAGGGTGGGCGCGAACTCGACATCGCGGGGAATGCGGAACAGGCCGACCTCGGGGAAATCGGGTGCGCCCTCCGCCGCCACATGGGCGAGACGCTTGTGCCAGCGGTCGCGGAAGCGAATGGAGGATGTGTCCTGGGCCAACTGGATGCGGTCGAAGATGCCGCCGCGCACGTAGCCCGATCCTTTGAAGGAATAGCGCCCCTCGCCCATCACCAGGATGGCCTGCTCGCCCTCCCCCAGACTTTGCTGCAAGTTGCGCCATTCGTTGTCGCCGAGCAGCGAGCGACCGATGGACGGCACGCTGACCTGCGCCACATAGAGGTCGATGAAGGTATCCCCGGCCTCGCCCGGCTCCGGCCGCGCCATGGCGGCGGCGTTTCCGGTGGCGGCGAAGGCGTCGTTGACATCGCCCACCGTCAGCAGCAGACGCCGCACCGAGCCATCACCGACCAGGGTTTGCCAGTCGATCATCTCCGCCGGATGGTCCATGGCGATGTCGCGCACCGCCGCCGCCGGCTCGGCTCCGGCCGCCGCCAGTCCACCAAGGCCGTGGCGGCGGGCCACCTTGGCGGCGGCACGGGTGATGCTGTCGTGGAACACCAACACGGTGACGGTGGCACCGGAGATGATATCCGGGTCGCCCTTGTCCGCCGGCGCGGTCATGGTCACGGCGTCGTAGCCGACCAGTCCGTCGAGGTAGGCGGTGATCTTGGACTCGGGAATGCCGATCAGCACGATCGGCTCATGATGCTCCACCAGCCGCAGGCCGGAGATGACGCCCTCGGCGGTGACGCCGGTCAGCACGTGCATGGGCCGGCCGGAATAGCCGGTCGAGTTGGTGAAGTCGGAGTTGATGAAGACGTAGCCGGCCAGCTCCGAGCCCTTGAAGGCCGGTGCCACCGGCGGCTCGCCCTCGGGCGGCCCCAGGCGGTCGGCGCCGGGCACCAGGTCGGCGACCACCGCCTGCGGCAGGAAGCGCTCCAGCACCGCCGCCCGCGCCGTCGCGTCCGGCAGGACGAAGGCCAGGATCACAGCAGCGAGCAGGACAACGGCGCGAAGGCCTCGGACAGGACCGGACATTGCTCTCCCTCACTCCCGGAGCGTCGGGTGACGCTGCGATGCCGGCATGGTGGCCGGGGAGCGGGGAAAGAGCCTTGACGCTGGTCAAGTGTACGCGCGGTGGTGGTAGGGACCGTCACGTCGGGAATAGCGGTCGTCGAACAGCCCGCGCAGACCGACCACCCACGGCCACCATCGGCACCCAGCACCAGGACGGCGCGAGCTTCGATCCTCACAGTCGGATGAGTGATTGCGGGCAAGCCGCACCGGCAAGACCGGAGGCCAGCCCCCTCCGCTTCTCTCTCCTGCGGAAGCTGGTGCCACGGTGCCCACCTGCGGCGGCGGGAGCGAGCCGCGGCGGCACCGGCGCAAGCGTTATAAAATAACACTGGCGTCCATGTCCACCGCGGCTGTCCCCCCTTCGGGACCGGCGGAGAGAAGAAGACGACGGTCCTTAGAACCGCACGGTGCCGCTGACCATGACCGTGCGGCCGGGTTCGGACTCCTGGGCGGCCAGGGTTTCCTGATAAGAGGCGTCGAAAATGTTGTCGACGGTCAGCCGCAAGGTGACGGCATCGTTCAACTGCGGCGGCGTGTAGCTGACATAGGCGGCGTGCAGCAGGTAGCCGCCGGCGGGATCGTCGGCCGGATCGGTGGGATCGTCGGGCAGCGCCACGTCCAGATCGCGGCGGCCGGTGAAGCGCCAGCCGAAATCAAGACCGTTGTCGCGGTCGCGGCCGCCGATGGTCAGCGTCGCGCGGTCGCCAAGGCCGCTCGGCAGGCGTTCGCCGGTCTCGGCGTTCTTGCCGCGCGCCCGGTTGACCGACAGGGCGGCGTAGGCGATGCCGATGTCGTAGGACACTTCCAGCTCACCCCCATGCAACCGCGCCTCCGGCACGTTCTCGTAGCCGTAGGTGGAGTTGGCGAAGTCCGGCGCGCCGAAGCGGTTGAACACCATGTTGAAGTACTGGCCGATATAGTCGTCGACGCTGGACTGATAGATCGACGCCTTCAGACGCAGGCGGTCGCCGTCCAGCAGCAGGCCGTCCTGCGCCACGTTGAGGCCCACCTCCCAGTTCTCGGCGGTCTCCGGCGCCAGTCCGGGGTTCGGCACGAAGCGGAACGAGGCCGGCGGCGGATGGGTGCCGTTGATCAGCGTCTCGGTGATCGCCGGGGCACGGAAGGCCTGCGCCCAGGTGGCATAGGGGGTGATGCCCGGCAGCACCTCGTAGCCCACCGTCACCTTGGGAGACACGGCATTGTCGGTGGATTCGAGGCCGCCCCCCTCCAGCTTGTAATCGTCGAAGCGCAGGGCCGCCACCACCGACAGGCGGTCGGTCAGGGCGATTTCATCCTGCACGAAGGCGCCGAGGATGCGGCGCTCGCCGGCCGGGGTGAAGTCCAGCGGACCGCCGGCCCGGGTGGCCTCCACTTCGTCCTGGAAGCCGTCGACACCCACCGTCAGGGCATGGCCGGTGCCGGCGACGTCGAAGCGCGAGGTGTTGAACAGGTCGAAGCCCGGCGTCTTCACCTCCACCCGCGTCTCGCGCCCGGCCAGGGAGCCGGTGATCCGGGTCTCTTCCTGCTCGGTCGTGGTGTAGTAGAGGTTGGCGGTCAGATCGACCAGCGGCATGTCGGTCGGCGTGAAGTGGTACTGGCCGGTGACCGTGTTGGCGGTGGTGGTCAGGTCCTCCACCGTGGCGGTGCCGCTCTTGAACTCGAAGCGGTTGTGCAGCAGGCCGACCCGAAGCCGATGCTCCTCGTTGGGCGTCAGGGTCAACTTGGCGAGGGCGCTGCGCTGATCCCAGCCGGAATTGACCACCGTGTTGCCGTTCCCGTCTTCGTAGTCATCGCGAGTGCCGAGAGAGGTGGAGACCACCAGATCGGCCCAATCGACGGCGCCATAGGCGGTGGCGGTGCCGCGCCGTTCGCCGGCATTGGTGCCGGCCCCGGCGGTGAGGGAGGCGCCGAGCGACTGCCCCGGCCGCAGCAGGTCGGCGGCGTCCTTGGTGCGGAAGTTGACCACGCCGCCAATGGCGCCGGACCCGTAGACCGCCGCCGAGGGGCCGCGCACCACGTCCACCTGACCGATCAGTTCTGGGTCGATGAACACCATGGTGTTCTCGCCGTGGCCGGAGCGTTGGAAGTTCTGGCGGGCGCCATCGACCATCACGTTGACCCGGCCGAAATCCTCCATGCCACGGATGTTGATCTTGGTGCCCGGACCGCTGGTGGAGGACGCCGAGGTGGTGACGCCCGGCACGCCGATCAGCAGATCGCCGATGGTGGAGGGTTGCCACGGCGCGAAATCCGCCTCGGTGCGCACCGAAACCGGCGCCAGGGCATCGACGGCGCGCTTTTCCGTCCTCTCCGCCGAAATGGTCACGGGCTCCAGCAGTTCCACCGAGGCCGCCGCCAGGTCCTCCGCCTGTGCCGCCAGCGGCACCACGAGGGCAAGCGCCGATGTGCCCACCAGGGCATGTCTGAACCTGCGCATATGCTTCTATCCCTTCCGGACTGCGTAAGGTTGTGCCTCCCGATCCTTTGATAGCGAGTCTTTTTAAGATTGCAAAGCATTCTCATTCGCATTACCCCTACATCATGGTGCCGCGCGGTGATATGTGCGCAGGCGCCCGCCCCACGCTCAGGAGAGGTTGCTCCCCCATGACCACGCTGCCCCCCGCGTCCCTGTCCGCCCTCGCCGATGCCTGGGGGACCGTTCATGCCGGTACCGCCAGCGCCCGACCGCGTGACCTGGCGGCCGGGCTTGGCCACCCGGAGGCGCGATTGCTGGCCGCCGCCGGTCCGGTGACTGGCGTCCATCGCCTGCAACCACGCTGGGCGGAACTGATCCACGCCCTGCCGGAGGTCGGCGAGGTGATGGCGCTGACCCGCAACGACCACGCGGTGCATGAAAAGACCGGCTGTTTCGGCAACGTTCGCGGCATGGGCGAAGCCATGCTGGTGCTGAACGAGGCCATCGACCTGCGCCTGTTCCTGGGCGTGTGGGGTCACGGCTTCGACGTCACCACCCACGGCAGCCACGGCGAGCGCCGCAGCCTTCAAATTTTCGACAGTCACGGCGACGCGGTGATCAAGATCTATCGCACCGCCGCCACCAACGCCGACGCCTTCGACGCCCTGTGCCGCCGTTTCCGTGCCGATACCGTTCCCCCTGCCCTGCTGACCCTCCAGCCGCCACCGGAGCCGGTGTCGCCGCTGCCCGACGCCTCCGTCGACATGGCGGCCCTTCAAACGGGTTGGCGCGGCCTGACCGACGTCCATAACTTCCGTCGCCTGCTGCGCGATGCCGGCGCCACCCGTCATCAGGCCCTGCGCCTGATCGGGCGGGAGTTCGCCGAGGAAGTGGCGCCCGATGCCCTGTCGCGCACCCTGACGCTGGCGGCCGACCAGCAGGTGCCGATCATGGTCTTCGTCGGCAATCGCGGCTGCGTGCAGATCCACAGCGGTCCGGTGAAGAAGATCGTCGAGATGCGCGGCTGGACCAACGTGCTCGATCCCGGTTTCAACCTGCACGCCGTCACCGCCGCCGCCGCCTCGGCCTGGGTGGTGCGCAAGCCGCAGGCCGACGGCACGGTGACGGCGCTGGAACTCTACGACGCCGCCGGCCAGAACTACGCCATCCTCTATGGCGTCCGCCCCGCCGGCCTTCCCGAGAGCACCGCCTGGCGCGCCATCCTGGAAACCCTGCCGCGCCTGCCGGCCAGCGACCAGACGGCGGCCGAATGAGCCGGGAGCCCGCAGCCATGACCCGCCCCCTGTTCCCCTTCGTCGCCGCCGCCGTCATCGCCGCCGGCTTCGGCGGGTGGCGGCCGGTGCTCGCCGGCAGCGCCCTCGATGCCGACGGACGGTTGGTGGAGGCGGTCGCCCCGGCGCGGGTGATCAGCCTCGGCGGGCCGGTGTCGGAGGTGATCGCCGCGCTGGGCAAGGCCGATGCGGTGGTGGCGGTGGATTCCACCACCGCCTTTCCATCCGACTACGACCCGCTGCCACGGGTCGGCTACCTAAGGGCGCTGGGGGCGGAAGGGCTGCTGTCGGCGACGCCCGATCTCGTCATCGCCCAGAACGACGCCGGCCCCGATCAGGTATTGTCCCAAATCGCGGCGGCGGGGGTGCCGGTGCTGCGCCTGCCGGCGGCCAATGATGCCGCCGGACTGGACGAGATGATCGCCCGCATCGCCGCCATCCTCGACGTGCCGCCGGCCGGCCTCGCCCTGTCCGAGCGGCTGCACGCCGATACCGCCGCCCTGCCGGCACCGACGCCCGAGGCGCCGGCGGTGCTGTTCCTGCTCATCGGCCACGGCGGCGCGCCCATGGCACCGGGCCGCGACACGCCCATCCATGCCCTCATCGAAGCCGCCGGCCTGCGCAACGCCTTCGCCGAGGTCAGCGGCTGGAAGCCCATCGCCACCGAGGCGCTGCTGGGCGCCGCGCCGGACGGGCTGATCGTGTCGGAGCGCACGCTGGAGCTGCTGGGCGGCATCGACGGCCTGCTGTCGCAGCCGGTGCTGGCCCGCGTGGCGCGGTTGCGCGCGGTGCCGGTGGTGGCGCTTGACCCCACCCTGCTCCAGGGTCTTGGCCCGCGCACGCCGCAGGCGGCCCGGCAGTTGGCGGAAGCCTTCGGCACCCTGCCAGCGGCGGCGCCGCGATGACCCCGGCCGCCGCCGTGCTACGACAACCGGCCCGCCTGCTGCCGCTGCTGGGCGGATTGGCCGTGATCAGCGCCGTGCTCGCCATCCTGTTCGGCGGCGTGCCGGTGGCGTTCGGCGATGCCCTGGCGGTGGCCGGCGGCTGGCTCGGGTTTGGGGCCGGGGCCGATGATCCGGCGGCGCAGGCGGTGCTGGAGGTGATCCGCGGCCCGCGCGTGCTGCTGGCCTGCTGCGTCGGCGCCACCCTCGGCGTCGGCGGCGCGGTGATGCAGGCGCTGTTCCGCAACCCGCTGGCCGACCCCGGCCTGATCGGCGTGTCCGCCGGTGCCGCCATGGCCGCCGCGCTGGCCATCGTCATGGCCGATGCGGTGGGCGCCGTGCTGCCGCTGCCGCGCGGCTGGCAATTGCCCATCGCCGCCTTCATCGGCGGCCTCGGCACCACCGTGTTGGTCTATGCCCTCGCCCGTCGCGACGGCCGCACCTCGGTGGCCGGCATGCTGCTGGCCGGTATCGCCGTCAACGCCATCGCCGGCGCCGTCACCGGCCTGCTCACCTACGTCAGCGACGACCAGCAGCTCCGCCAGTTGACCATGTGGAGCATGGGCAGTCTGGGCGGCGCCGCGCCGGGCACGTTGACGCCGGCCCTCATGCTGATGCTGCTGTCGACCCTCGGCGCCCTGCTGCTGTGGCGGCCGCTCAACCTCATGCTGCTGGGCGAGGCCGAGGCCTTTCACCTGGGCGTTGCCGTCGACCGCCTGAAGATGACCGCCGTGGTGCTGGTGGCGGTGGGCGTCGGCGCCGCCGTCGCCGCCGCCGGACCCATCGCCTTCGTCGGGCTGGTGGCGCCGCATCTGGTGCGGCTGCTGGGCGGCGCCGACCATCGGCTGGTGCTGCCCGGCGCCGCCCTGCTCGGCACCGCCATGGTGTGCCTGGCCGATCTGGCGGCGCGCACCCTGGTGCTGCCGGCGGAAATGCCGGTCGGCCTCATCCTGGCGGCCGGCGGCGGACCATTTTTCCTCGCCCTGCTGCTGACCGCCCGCCGACGCGGAGACCTGCCATGAGCGTGCGCCTCAACCGCGCCTCCTACCGGGTGCGCGGCAAGACTCTGGTCGATGACGTCACCTGTGCCCCGCAGCGCGGCCGGCTGACCGTGGTGCTGGGCGCCAACGGCGCCGGCAAGTCCACCCTGCTGCGCCTGCTGGCCGGCGAGATCGCCCCCACCGACGGCGCCGCCCTGCTTGGCGGCCGGCCGCTGGCGGCATGGCCGGCGGAGGATCTGGCCCGCCGCCGGGCGGTGATGCCGCAGGCCACCCGTCCCCTGCCGCTG
>JAEWWF010000314.1 GCA_023396465.1 Pseudomonadota bacterium | reverse complement strand
CGCTATGACAAGCGCCCAGAGAATTACCTCGCTGCCGTAAAGCTGGTCGCAGCGAGGATCTGGTGTCAGAGCTTATGAGTCTACGGCCTAGGATGCCGCGACGGCAGGAACGGACGGAAGTGAGGAGACGCGATGCGACTCGGGGTGGACCTGGGCGGCACCAAGATCGAGGCCATCGCCCTGGCCGACGACGGCAGCGTCCGCGCCCGCCGCCGCGTCGCCACACCAACTGGCGACTACGCCGCCACCGTCCACGCCGTCGCCGCCCTGGTGGCGGCGGTGGAACAGGAGGCAGGCTGGTCCGCCGGCACCGTCAGCGTCGGGGTCGGCATTCCGGGGACATTGTCGCCGGCCACCGGGCTGGTGAAGAACGCCAACGCCAACTCCACCTGCCTCATCGGCCGGCCGCTGGACCGCGACCTGGAGGCGGCGCTGAGGCGGTCGGTGCGGCTCGCCAACGATGCCGACTGCTTCGCCCTGTCGGAAGCCACGGACGGCGCCGGGGCGGGTGCCACCAGCGTGTTCGGCATCATCCTCGGCACCGGCGTCGGCGGCGGCATCGTCATCGGCGGGCGGCCGGTGTCCGGTCCCAACGCCATCGCTGGCGAATGGGGCCACAACCCGTTACCCTGGCCGACCGACGCCGAACGGCCGGGCCCGGCCTGCTACTGCGGCAAGCACGGCTGCATCGAGACCTTCCTGTCGGGACCGGGCCTGACCGCCGACCACGGCGGCGGCCTGACGGGGGCGGAGATCGCCGCCGCCGCGTCGGCGGGCAATCCGGCGGCGACGGCGGCGCTTGACCGCTATGTCGACCGGCTGGCGCGGGCGCTGGCGACGGTGATCAACGTGCTGGACCCGGAGGTGATCGTACTCGGCGGCGGTTTGTCCAACCTGACGGTGCTTTACGACCGTCTGCCGGCGGCGCTGCCGCTGTGGGTGTTCAGCGACACCGTGCGCACCGCCGTGCGACCGCCGGCGCATGGGGATTCCAGCGGCGTGCGCGGGGCCGCCTGGCTATGGCCGGCGGCCCCGCTCAGCCGGTGAGGCAGTCCCTCAGCACTCGGGCTTCGGCAGCGGCTTCAGGTCGGTCATGGTGCCGGTGATGGAGAAGTCCCCGAAATCCTGGTGAACGCTGTCGGCGACCCCATTGGTGTGATAGGCGAGGCCGACCTGGAACTCGGGCATCGGATCCAGACCTTCCTGCGGGAAGAAGGCCATGGTCATGGGCCAGGAATCACCAGTCAGCAGGTCGGTCGCGATACGCTCGTCCGCGGCGCCGGCGGACGCCTTCTCCGGTCCGACGCGGGGCGCCGCCGCCGGCTTCTGCACGCCGATCAGCGCCGACACCTCGTAGGGGCCGCGGTCGCCGGAGCCGTCGAACACCGCCCGGTTGATGAACTTGGTGCCCTTCTGCGCCTCGGCCAGCAGCAGCAGAGTATGTTCGGTCGGGAACAGCGTCCCGACCGGCAGATCCAGGCTGTGCTCGGTCGGCTGCACGAAGCTCACGCTGCCGACGGAACCGTCGGCCGGCATGGCGGCGCGGCCGTCGATGGTTTCCACCAGCGTGCCGTTGCGGCTGTTGCGCACCTTGAAGCGGTACTGCGAGCCGTCACGGCTTTCCCAGGTGGAGAATTCCCACGCCGTCATCACCGGCGAGCCGACCCCGTAGGAAATGGACAGCAGCGTGCGGGTGTTGACCGCATAGCCGTCGCAGGTGTCGGTGAAGCTGTAGTGCATGGTGCCGCTCGCCCCCACCACGCCGCTGCCGCTGCGCGAACTGGACAACTGCATGTCGTAGGTCGCCTCGTGCGACGCCAGACGCGGGGGAGACTCGGCCCGGGCATCCTGTGGCGCCGCCGCGACGCCCAGCACGAGGACGCCGGCCAGGGCGATGCCAGACGTGGTGCGGATCATGAGCTGCATCCTTCCAAATGGCCCTTTTGGACCCAACGATCCGACGAAAAGAGCCGTTCCCCCGATGTAGGGCCGGCTCCCCTCAAGAACAAGGCGCGCCCCTTTCGGTCGCGCGCCTCGTCCCCGGCCTTGGCGGCCCTTCCACCGTATCCGAAACGACGGCTCAGCCGTCGCTCTTTTCCGCTGCCGCCGCCGACGCATCTGGCGTAGCGCCGGCCGGGGTGCGGGCCTCGCCGGCCTTGATCTGCTTCGGCTGGCGCACCTGGATGTGCAGCTCGCGCAGCTGCTTTTCCGTCACTTCCGACGGCGCGTTCATCATCAGGTCCTGCGCCTGGCCGTTCATGGGGAAGGCGATGACCTCGCGGATGTTGGGCTCGTCGGCCAGCAGCATGACCATGCGGTCGATGCCCGGAGCGGAGCCGCCGTGCGGCGGGGCGCCGAACTTGAAGGCGTTGAGCATGCCGCCGAACTTCTGCTCCACCACCTCGGGGCCGTAGCCGGCGATTTCAAAGGCGCGGTACATGATGTCCGGGCGGTGGTTACGGATGGCGCCCGACGACAGTTCGATGCCGTTGCAGACGATGTCGTACTGGAACGCCTTGATGTCGAGCGGATCCATGGTGTTCAGCGCCTCCAGGCCGCCCTGCGGCATGGAGAACGGGTTGTGGCTGAACTCGATCTCGCCGGTGTCCTCGTTCAGCTCGTACATCGGGAAGTCGACGGTCCAGCAGAACTTGAACACGTCCTTTTCCAGCAGGTCGAGTTCATTGCCGATCTTGGTACGGACCTGACCGGCGAACTTGGCGGCCTTCAGTGGCTTGTCGCAGGCGAAGAAGACGGCATCGCCTTCCTTCAGTTCGCAGCGCTCGCGGATCAGCGCCACCCGCTCGTCGTCCAGGTTCTTGGCGATGGGACCCTTGGCGCCGCCGACCACGTACTGGATGTAACCCAGGCCGCCGGCGCCGTTCTCGCGCGCCCAGTCGTTCAGCTTGTCGAACCACGAGCGCGGCTGCTCCGCCCCGCCCGGCGCCGGAATGGCGCGAACGATGGCGCCCCCTTCGATGGCGCGCGCGAAGATGCCGAAGCCCGAGCCCTTGAAGGCGTCGGTGACGTCGGCGATGACGATGGGGTTGCGCAGGTCCGGCTTGTCGGAGCCGTACTTCAGCATCGACTCATCGAACGGAATGCGCGGGAACGGCATCGGCGTGACGGCGCGGCCGTTGCCGAACTCGGTGAACAGGCCGTGCAGCACCGGCTCGATGGCGGCGAAGACGTCGTCCTGGGTCACGAAGCTCATCTCGAAGTCGAGCTGGTAGAACTCGCCGGGAGAGCGGTCGGCGCGGGCGTCCTCGTCGCGGAAGCACGGCGCGATCTGGAAATAACGGTCGAAGCCGGCCACCATCAGCAGTTGCTTGAACTGCTGCGGCGCCTGCGGCAGGGCGTAGAACTTGCCGGGGTGCATGCGGCTCGGCACCAGGAAGTCGCGGGCGCCTTCCGGGCTCGACGCGGTCAGGATCGGCGTCTGGAACTCGGTGAAGCCCTGGGCGATCATCTTCTGGCGCAAATAGCTGATGACCTGGCTGCGCAGCAGGATGTTCTTGTGGATCTGCTCCCGCCGCAGGTCGATGTAGCGATAGCGCAGGCGCATTTCCTCGGAATAGTCCTGGTCGCCCGCCACCTGGATCGGCAGCACGTCGGCGGTGGACTGAATGGCGAGGTCGGTCACCTGCACCTCGATGTCACCGGTGGCGAGGCGGGTGTTTTTGGTCTCCGCCGACCGTTCGACCACCTTGCCGGTGATGGTGAGGACACTCTCGACGCGCAGATCGGTGAGGGTGGAGAACACCGGGCTGGAGGTGTCGCACACCGTCTGGGTGATGCCGTAATGGTCTCGCAGGTCGATGAACAGCAGGTTGCCGTGGTCGCGCTTGCGATGCACCCAGCCCGACAGCCGCACGGTCTGACCGGCGTGCTCGGCCCGCAGATCGTTGCAGGTATGGGTACGATACTGGTGCATGACATCCTCTCACGGAAAGCTGCGGACGGGCGCCCGACATTAAGGCATTCGGGGGCCGAAAGCACACCCTTACGCGGATTTTGTCAAGAACGCCCACAGCGTCGTCGAAAGCCGCCCTGGCACGCGCGCCGCATCTTGCCGCAGACGGACGAGCGCGGTATAGCAAATGCATGACTCTTATCGCCGATTCCGCCGCTCTCCGCGCCCTGTGCGACCGCCTGTCGAAGGCCGAATTCGTCACCGTCGACACCGAGTTCATGCGCGACCGCACCTACTGGCCGGGCCTTTGCCTGGTGCAGGTGGCCGGTCCCGACGAAGCCTGGTGCATCGACCCGCTGGCGCCTGACATCGACTTGACGCCGCTGTTCGACCTGATGCGCAATCAGGCGGTGCTGAAGGTCTTCCACGCCGCCCGCCAGGATCTGGAAATCTTCTACCGCGCCATGGGCGATTTCCCGCGGCCGCTGTTCGACACCCAGATCGCCGCCATGGTCTGCGGCTTTGGCGAGTCCGTCGGCTACGAAACGCTGGCGACCAAGCTCGCCAAGGCCCGCATCGACAAGTCCATGCGCTTCACCGATTGGGCGCGCCGACCGCTGACCGAGCGCCAGCTTCAGTATGCGCTGGCCGACGTCACCTATCTGCGGATGGTCTACGAGAAGCTGCGCCGCCGCCTGGAGAAGACCGACCGGGCGCATTGGCTGCACGAGGAAATGGACGCCCTCGTCGATCCCGAGAAGTACAGCTTCGACCCCGAGCAGGCATGGCTGCGCCTGAAGCCGCGCACCAAGAGCCCCCGCTTCCTCGCCATCCTCAAGGAAGTGGCGGCGTGGCGCGAACGGGAAGCGCAGACCAAGGACATGCCGCGCCAGCGGGTACTGAAAGACGAGGCGATCCTGGAGATCGCCGCCCATGCTCCGACCGGCATCGATGAATTGACGCATGTCCGCGCCATAAGCCGCAGCACCGCCGAAGGCCGCCTCGGCCGCGAAATCCTGGATGCCATCGCCCGTGGCAAGGCGGTGCCCGAGGCCGAAGCGCCGACCATGGAGGCCCGCCGCGAGATCCCCCCCGGTGTCGGCCCGGCCATCGACCTGCTGCGCGTGCTGCTGAAGATGCGGTGCGAGGAACACGACGTCGCGCAGAAGATGGTCGCCAGCATGGAAGATCTGGAGCAGATCGCCATGGATGACACCGCCAACGTCCCTGCCCTCGCCGGCTGGCGGCGGCTGGTGTTCGGCGAGGATGCCCTGAAGCTGAAGCGCGGCCAACTGGCCCTGGCTCTGTCCGGCGATGGCGGCGTCAAGGCGCTGGACTTGACCGCCCAGGGCTGAGTGGGAACGCGAGGCCCCAGGCCGTGCCTAACCTCTCCGGCACGCACCTAGGGTTCTCGCCTCGCGAACGCCTTCCGGCCGCCTTAATGTTTGCCGCCTCCGGCTGCTTTACTGTTTGCCGCCTCCGGCGGCGACGCGCCAGAGGGTTTCGCTGTAGGGCAGTTCGGCGAGCACGCGCGTCTCCCGCATCACCCAACTGCGCACCAAGCCCCGACACCCTTCGTCGGGGCGGGAGAATTGGCGCTGGCAGATGGCATCGGCACTATCGACGAAGCGCATGTCAGCCCCGCGGGTGACGATATAGACCATGCCCGCCGCCGTATCGGACGGTGCTGCGGTGGCGGCTGGGGCCACGCTCGCCCCGGCCGGAACCACGAAAACGGCCACCTGCGTCACCGCCACGGCGACCACCAGAGCCACCATGGCCACCGCCGTCACCAGGATCTTCCGCATAGCGCCCCCCAAAACCCAGGATGCCCGCACGCATCTTACGGGGTAATACAATGCCGTAAGATAAAGGCAGTGACAATAGGTTTGAGAGCGGAATGATCTCGCCGGCGAGGGAGCGTCGACTTGGCGGCGTCAGTTGCCGGTACCGTTGGCCTGGCCTCGCTGAATGCGGCGCCAGTGAGCGACATTGCGGTTGTGCTGCTCCAGCGTCTCGGCGAAGGCGTGGCCGCCGCTGCCATCGGCGACAAAGTAGAGATCGCGGGTGGAAATCGGGTTCAGCACCGCCTCGATGGCCGCCCGACCGGGGTTGGCGATGGGCGTCGGCGGCAGGCGGTCGATGACATAGGTGTTATGGGCCGTCTGGCTTTCCAGGTCGCGGCGGGTCAGCGCCCGCCCCAGGTTGCCCGTCTCCGGCGCCAACCCGTAAATCACCGTCGGGTCCGACTGCAACCGCATGCCCTTGCGCAGACGGTTGATGAACACCGCCGCCACCCGTGGCCGCTCGGCGGCGATGCCGGTCTCCTTCTCGACGATGGAAGCCAGCACCAGCGCCTCCTCGGGCGACTTTAGCGGCAGGTCGGGCGCGCGCTTTTCCCACAGATCGGCCACGGTGCGGCGCATGGCGTCACGCATGCGGCGGACCATCACCTCGCGGCTGTCGCCCCAACTGTAGTGATAGGTTTCCGGCAGCAGGTCGCCGGTGGCCGGCGGCGCGGGAAGATCGCCCTCCAGCCCCTCGGCGGCGGCCACCAGGGTGAGCACCGCTGGCGTGGTCAGCCCCTCGGCGATGGTCAGCGACCGCACCACCACCTTGCCGGCCGCCAGCATGTCCAGCGCCTGCCGCATGGAAAGTCCGGCCGGGAAACGGTATTCCCCGGCATGGAGGCTCGCCGACTGCCCGGACGCCTTGACGCCGACCGTGAACAGGGTGCGGTGGATCTGATCGCCGGCGATCACCCCGGCCTCGGCCAAGGCCGTGGTGATACGGGCAAGCCCGGCGCCCTTGGGGATGATCACGGTGGTGTCCTGGGGCAATGGCCCCGGCGCCTCGAAGGTGCGGGTGGCCCACCACCAGCCGGAAACGGCAACGATCGCGCCGGTCAGAACCAGCGCGATCGTCAGTTTGAGCAGCGTGCGGAAAACGCGCATGCCGTCAGGCCGTCAAGGAACCGGACCAGGCGCCCGTCAGGGCGCGCGGCCCAGTACCAGAGAGGCATTGGTGCCGCCGAAGCCGAAGCTGTTGGAGACGGCCACGTTCACGGTCCGCTCCTTGGGCTTCTGCGGCACCAGATCGATGTCGCAGCCGTCCGACGGGTTTTCAAGGTTAAGGGTCGGCGGCACCACCTGATCGCGCAGGGCGAGCAGGGAGTAGATCGCCTCGATCGCTCCGGCGGCGCCCAGCAGATGCCCCACCGCCGATTTGGTCGACGACATGGACAGCTTGTAGGCGTGGTCGCCGAACAGACGCTTGACCGCCCCCAGTTCGATCTCATCCCCGAGCGGCGTCGAGGTGCCGTGGGCATTGACGTAATCGACCGCGTCAACGCCAAGGCCGGCATCGCGCAGCGCATTGCGCATGGCGCGGAAACCGCCGTTGCCGTCTTCCGCCGGAGCGGTGATGTGGTAGGCGTCGCCGGACATGCCGTAGCCGAGCACCTCGCCATAGATGCGGGCGCCACGGGCCTTGGCGTGTTCGTATTCTTCCAGCACCAGGATACCGGCGCCCTCGCCCATGACAAAGCCGTCACGGTCCTTGTCCCATGGACGGGAGGCGCGAGTCGGCGTCTCGTTGAAGCTGGTGGACAGGGCGCGCGCGGCGGCGAAGCCGGCCATGCCCAGGCGGCACACGGCCGCTTCGGCACCACCGGCGATCATCACGTCGGCATCGCCGTACTTGATGATGCGGCTGGCATCGCCGATGGCATGCGCGCCGGTCGAGCAGGCGGTGACCACCGCGTGGTTGGGGCCCTTGAAGCCGTAGCGGATCGACACATGGCCGGAAACCAGGTTGATCAGCGACGACGGAATGAAGAACGGGCTGAGTTTGCGCGGGCCGTTGGCACCCATGGTATCTTCGGCGCCGGCAATGGTGCCCAGCCCGCCGATACCGGAGCCGATGATGACGCCGGTGCGTTCCCGGTCCTCATCGCCTTCGGGCTTCCAGCCGCTGTCCTCGATGGCCTGGATGGCGGCGGCCATGCCATAGACGATGAACTCGTCCATGCGGCGCCGGTCCTTAGCCGGGACATAGGCATCGGCATCGAAGCGATGCAGATCGTTCTCGCCCTTGGGAACCATGCCAGCAATTTTGGCCGGCAGGTCCGACACGTCGAAGTGGTCGATGGCGCGGATACCGCTCTCGCTGTTCAAGAGGCGGGTCCAGTTGCCTTCGACGCCGCAGCCCAGCGGCGTGACCATGCCGACGCCGGTGACGACAACTCGTCTCATGGCTCTCCCGAATACTGTCTTTGCTCACCCGCCGCCGCAGCCGACGCGCGGGTCCAGGTGGTTGCGCCGCCGGCATCACTGCGGCAGCGCGCCCGACCTTACTTCGCGTTCGCCTGGATGAAGTCGATGGCGTCCTTCACGGTCAGGATCTTCTCGGCCGCGTCGTCCGGAATCTCCACGCCGAACTCTTCTTCAAACGCCATCACCAGCTCGACGGTGTCGAGGCTGTCGGCGCCCAGGTCGTCGATGAAGGAGGCGTTCTCGGTGACCTTGGCCTCCTCGACACCGAGGTGCTCAACCACGATCTTCTTAACGCGCTCGGCGACGTCGCTCATGTCGTCAGTCCTCAAATTCACAAAGTGTTGTGTGGTGGATCGATCGGGTACGCCAAATACCCCGTGATAAAGGGCCGGGGTTCGGGCGTTGGTAGCACACTTGCGGGGCCTTGACCACACCAACATGACACGGCGACAGCCCCGATTTAGCCGTTGCGCGCCCGAATGTCGGGAGAAAGCCGCCACCCCGCAAGGGCATCAGATCATGGCCATGCCGCCGTTGACGTGCAGCGTCTGGCCGGTGACGTAGGCGGCCTCGTCGCTCGCCAGGTAGATGACGGCGGCGGCGATGTCCTCAGGCGTGCCCATGCGGCCGAGGGGGATGCCGCCGTTCAGCTTGGCCTTCTGCTCGTCGCTCAACTTGTCGGTCATGGCGGTTTCGATGAAACCCGGCGCGATGCAGTTCACGGTGATGCCGCGGCTCGCCACTTCCTGGGCCAACGACTTGGTCAGGCCGGTCATGCCGGCCTTGGAGGCGGCATAGTTGACCTGCCCCGGATTGCCGGTGTGGCCGACGATGGAGGTGATGTTGATGATGCGGCCCGAGCGGCGCTTCATCATGCCCTTGACGGCGGCGCGCGACAGGCGGAAGGCGGCGGTGAGGTTGACGTCGATCACCGACTGCCAGTCCTCGTCCTTCATGCGCAGGATGAGGCCGTCGCGGGTGACGCCGGCATTGTTGACCAGGACGTCCAGGCTGCCCATGGCCTCGACGGCGGCGGGCACCAGGGCCTCGACATCCTCGGCGGACGACAGATTGCACGGCAGCACATGGACACGGTCGGCCAGCGTCACCGCCAGGGCGTCCAGGGCCTCGCGGCGGGTGCCGGAGATGGCGACGACGGCGCCACGGGCGTGCAGCACCCGCGCGATGGCGGCGCCGAGGCCGCCGGACGCGCCGGTCACCAGCACGGTCTTTTCGGTCAGATCGAACATGGGCGCTTTCTCCCCTGCGGTTGGGTTCAGCCGAGGCTCTTCAGGAAGCTCTCGATATCGGCCGGGCCGTTGACGGCCACCCCGGTCAGATCGCGGTCGATGCGGCGGGCGAGCCCGGTGAGCACCTTGCCGGCGCCCAGTTCCACCAGGGTATCGACGCCCAGCGCCTTCATGGCCAGCACGCTTTCACGCCAGCGCACCGCGCCGGTCACCTGCTCGACCAGCAGCTCGCGGATGGCGGCGGGGTCGGTGGTGGGGCTGGCGGTGACGTTGGCCACCACCGGCAGGCGCGGGCTGCGGATGTCGATGTTGGCCAGCGCCTGGGCCATGGCATCGGCGGCCGGCTGCATCAGCGGGCAATGGAAGGGCGCCGACACCGGCAGCATGACCGCGCGCTTGGCGCCACGCTCGGCGGCCAGGGCGACGGCGCGCTCGACGGCCGCCTTATGGCCGGAGACCACCACCTGTCCAGGGGCGTTGTCGTTGGCGGCGGCGACGACCTCGCCCTGGGCGGCGGCCTCGGCCACGTCCTTGGCTTGCTCCAGGTCGAGGCCGAGCAGCGCCGCCATGGCGCCGACGCCCACCGGCACCGCCTTCTGCATCGCCTGGCCGCGAATCTTCAGCAGCCGGGCGGTATCGCCGATCTCCAGCGCGCCGGCGGCGCACAGGGCGGAGTACTCACC
>JAEWWF010000278.1 GCA_023396465.1 Pseudomonadota bacterium | reverse complement strand
GCCCGGCGCAGATGTCGGCCACATGGGTGGAGCAGGAGTTCGCCCAGGTGAACGGCGTCACCGTCAAGCACTGGCTGGCGCCCAGGCGCGTGCTGGCCGAGGGCGGCACGGTTTCCGGCGTCGAGTTCGCCTATACCGCCGCCGATGCCTCCGGCCGGCTGGTGGAAACCGGCGAAACCCGCGTCATCCCCTGCGACGTGGTGCTGAAAGCCATCGGCCAGACCTTCCTGCCCGCCGCCATCCAGGAAGGCGGCATCGAGGTGCTGGAGCTGGAGAAGGGGCGCATCAAGGTGGACGAAACCCGCCGCACCTCCCTGCCCGGCGTTTGGGCCGGCGGCGATTGCGTGGCCGGCGGCCAGGATCTGACCGTCGCCGGGGTGGAAGACGGCAAGCGTGCCGCCATCGCCATCGACGCCTGGCTGCGCGCCGCCGTGGCGGCCGATGCCGGCTCCCTCGCCCCTGCCCCCCTGTCCGCCTGACGCGGCCCGATCACAGGAGAACGACGACATGGCGGATCTTCGCTGCACCATCGCCGGCATCCGGTCGCCGAACCCGTTCTGGCTGGCCTCCGCGCCGCCCACCGACAAGCAGTACAACGTCGAACGCGCCTTCCGCGCCGGCTGGGGCGGGGTGGTGTGGAAGACCCTCGGCATCGACCCGCCGGTGGTTAACGTCAGCTCGCGTTACGGCGCCGTCGACTACAACGGCACCCGCATCGCCGGCCTCAACAACATCGAACTTATCACCGACCGCCCGCTGGAGGTGAACCTGCGCGAGATCAAGGACGTCAAGCGCAAGTGGCCCGACCGCGCCGTGGTGGTCAGCCTGATGGTTCCCTGCAACGAGGACGACTGGAAGTTCATCCTGCCGCTGGTGGAAGACACCGGCTGCGACGGCGTCGAACTCAACTTCGGCTGCCCCCACGGCATGAGCGAACGCGGCATGGGCGCCGCAGTCGGTCAGGTGCCGGAGTATGTGGAGATGGTCACCCGCTGGGTGAAGCAGCATTCCCGCATGCCCTGCTTGGTGAAGCTGACCCCCAACATCACCGATGTGCGCCAGCCGGCGCGGGCCGCCAAGCGCGGCGGGGCCGACGGCGTGTCGCTCATCAACACCATCAACTCCATCGTCACCGTCGACCTCGACCTCATGGCACCGACGCCGACGGTGGACGGCAAGGGCACCCACGGCGGCTATTGCGGCCCGGCGGTGAAGCCCATCGCCCTCAACATGGTGGCGGAAATCGCCCGCGACCCGGCGACGCACGGCCTGCCCATGTCGGGCATCGGCGGCATCTCCACCTGGCGCGACGCGGCCGAATACATCGCCCTCGGCTGCGGCAGCGTGCAGGTCTGTACCGCAGCGATGCATTATGGTTTCCGCATCGTCGAGGATATGATCGACGGTCTCAACAACTGGATGGACGCCAAGGGCTACCGGACCATTGAGGACTTCCGCGGCATGGCCGTCGGCAATGTCACCGACTGGAACCAGCTCAACATGGCCTACGACATCAAGGCCCGCATCGACCAGGACACGTGCATCAAGTGCGGGCTGTGCCATATCGCGTGCGAGGACACCAGCCACCAGGCCATCCGCTACCACACCGACGGCGCCGAGATGCGCAAGTTCGAGGTGGTGGACGAGGACTGCGTCGGCTGCAACCTTTGCATGCTCGCCTGCCCCGTTCCGGACTGCATCACCATGGAACGGGTGGACGACGGGAGGACGTACCTGAACTGGACCCAACACCCGAATAATCCGATGCGCAAGGAACCCGCCGCATAAAGAGCGGGTCCGGCATCACCTCTGCGCAAACAGGGAGCGCACACAATGGTCGAGACAAAATACACGGAAGTGAAGGACGAGTTCGGCGTCGCCCACGAACGCTTCGCCGGCGCCGATCCCGCCCTCTGGAACGAGGATCTGGCGCCGTCCACACCGGGGGCGCGGACATGGCAGTGGTCGTCCATCGCCGCCCTGTGGGTCGGCATGGTGGTCTGCGTGCCGACCTACATGCTGTCGGCCGGTCTGGTGTCGGAAGGCATGAGCTGGTGGCAGGCGGTGGTGACGGTGCTGCTCGGCAACGTCATCGTGCTGATCCCGATGATGCTGGTCGGCCATGCCGGCACCAAGCACGGCATCCCCTTCCCGGTGCTGCTGCGCTCCAGCTTCGGCACCCACGGGGCCAAGCTGCCGGCGCTGATGCGCGGACTGGTCGCCTGCGGCTGGTTCGGCATCAACACCTGGGTCGGCGGCATGGCGATCTACGTCATCCTGAACGCCCTGACCGGCGACGTCTTCAAGGGTGAGCCGCTGCCCTTCCTCGGCATCGACATCGCCCAGACGCTGTGCTTCCTCGCCTTCTGGGCGCTGCACGTCTGGTTCATCCGCCACGGCACCGAGTCCATCCGCTGGCTGGAGAACCTGGCGGCGCCGTTCCTGCTGCTGATGGGTCTGGCGCTGCTGGCCTGGGCCTACATGAAGGCCGGCGGCTTCGGCGAGATGCTCTCCACCCCCTCGGCCTTCGTCGCCGGCGGGGCCAAGGAAGGTCAGTTCTGGGCGGTGTTCTGGCCGGGCCTGACGGCCATGGTCGGGTTCTGGGCCACCATGGCGCTGAACATCCCCGACTTCACCCGCTTCGCCCGCAGCCAGAAGGACCAGGTGGTCGGCCAGATGATCGGCCTGCCGCTGCCCATGGCGCTGTTCGCCTTCATCGGCGTCGCCGTCACCTCGGCCACCGTCGTCATCTTCGGCGAACCGATCTGGGACCCGGTGGCGCTGGCCGGCAAGATGGGCGGCTTCGGCGTCATCATCGCCCTGTTCGCGCTGATGATCGCGACGCTGACCACCAACCTCGCCGCCAACGTGGTGGCGCCGGCCTACGGCTTCTCCAACCTCGCGCCCAACAAGATCAGCTTCAAGATGGGCGGCTACATCACCGCCGGCATCGGCATCGCCATGTTCCCGTGGAAGCTGCTGGAAAGCGCCGGCAGCTATCTGTTCACTTGGCTGGTGGGCTATTCGGCCCTGCTCGGCCCCATCGCCGGCATCCTGATCGTCGACTACTTCCTAATCCGCAGGACCGAGCCCGACGTGCCGGCCATGTTCCGCGAAGGCCGCTACACCTACAGCAACGGCTGGAACCCGGCCGCCATCATCGCCCTGGTGGTCGGCATCCTGCCGAACCTGCCCGGCTTCCTGGGTGCGGCTGGCCTGGTCGATGGCGTCGGCGCCTTCTGGACCACGATCTACGGCTACGCCTGGTTCGTCGGCCTTGCCCTCGCCGGCGCGGTCTACGGCGGCCTGATGTGGGGCAAGCGCACGGCGGAAGCCGGCAGCGCCCCGACCACCGAGGTGGCGCCCTCCGCGTAAGCGGGGGGTTCCCCTTCCCGCACCCGTTGCGCCCGACGACCAAAGACCAACGACCAACGACCAAGACCTGGGAGATCGACAATGGCATTGCTCATCAAGGGCGGCACCGTCGTCACCGCCGAGACCACCACCCGCGCCGACGTGCTGTGCGAGGGCGACCGCATCGTCGCCGTCGGCCCGGACCTGGAGGCGCCGGCCGGCTGCGAGGTGGTGGATGCCGGCGGCGCCTATGTCATGCCCGGCGGCATCGACCCGCACACCCACATGCAGCTGCCCTTCATGGGCACGGTCGCCAGCGAGGATTTCTACACCGGCACCGCCGCCGGCCTCGCGGGCGGCACCACCATGATCATCGATTTCGTCATCCCGGCGCCGCAGCAGCAGCTGATGGACGCCTGGCGCCAGTGGCGGGAGTGGTCGGAAAAGTCGTGCGCCGATTATTCCTTCCACGTCGCCATCACGTGGTGGGACGAAACCGTCCACCGCGACATGGGCACCCTGGTGGCGGAACACGGCGTCAACAGCTTCAAGCACTTCATGGCGTACAAGAACGCCATCATGGCCGACGACGAAATCCTGGCCAACAGCTTCAGCCGCGCGCTGGAACTGGGCGCCATGCCGACCGTCCACGCCGAGAACGGCGAGCTGGTCTTCCGCCTTCAGCAGAAGATCCGCGACATGGGCATCACCGGGCCGGAGGGGCACCCGCTGTCCCGCCCGCCGGAGGTGGAGGGCGAGGCCGCCCACCGCGCCATCCGCATCGCCCAGGTGCTCGGCACGCCGCTCTACATCGTCCATACCTCGTGCAAGGAGGCGCTGGAAGCCATCACCGCCGCCCGCGCCAACGGCCAGCGGGTCTATGGCGAGGTGCTGGCCGGCCACCTGCTGGTGGACGACAGCGTCTATCGTCATCCCGACTTCGAGGTCGCCGCCGCCCACGTCATGAGCCCGCCGTTCCGCGGCAAGGAGCATCAGGAGGCGCTGTGGAAGGGGCTGCAGTCCGGCAACCTGCACACCACCGCCACCGACCATTGTTGTTTCTGCGCCGACCAGAAGGCGGCCGGCAAGGACGACTTCACCAAGATCCCCAACGGCACCGGCGGCGTCGAGGATCGCATGGCGGTGCTGTGGCACCACGGTGTCAATTCCGGCCGGCTGACCATGAACGAGTTCGTGGCCGTCACCAGCACCAACGCCGCCAAGATATTCAACATCCACCCGCGCAAGGGCGCCATCGCCGTCGGGGCCGATGCCGACATCGTGGTGT
>JAEWWF010000268.1 GCA_023396465.1 Pseudomonadota bacterium | reverse complement strand
CAGATCGACCGCCTCGCCGCCGAATTCGGCGCCCCCCGGTCCCGCCTCATCGACGACCTGCCACGGCTGGTCGGTGCGCTTGCGAAGGAGCAGTCACAGTCATGCTGAAGATCGACGAACAGAACGGCGTCGTCATCCTCGACACCCCGGAGGGCGAGACGACCCTGCCCATGGACTCGGCGGAAGCCTTCGAGGCGGTCTCGGCGGCGTGGCTGCGGGCCGGCTGGGATGCCAAGTACGTCTACAGCTTCACCTGGATGGGCCGGCCAATCATCCAGCTTCCCGAAGACATGATGCGTATCCAGGAAGTCATCTACCGGGTGAAGCCGGACGTCATCATCGAGACCGGCGTCGCCCATGGCGGCTCGCTGATCTTCTACGCCTCCCTCTGCGAAGCCATGAAGAAGGGCCGGGTGGTCGGCATCGACATCGAGATCCGGCCGCACAACCGCGCCGCCATCGAAGCGCACGAGATGTTCCCCCGCATCAGCCTCATCGAGAGCAGTTCCACCGCCCCGGAGACCATGGCGCAGGTGCGCGCTCAGGTGAAGGACGGCGACACGGTGCTCGTGCTGCTCGACAGCAACCACACCAAGGAGCATGTGGCGGCGGAACTCGCCCTCTACAGCCCGCTGGTCAGCGTCGGGTCATGGATCGTCGCCTGCGACGGCATCATGCGTCAGGTGACCGGCGCCCCGCGCACGGCGCCCGATTGGGAGTGGAACAACCCGATCCCGGCCATCGAGGAGTTCGTCGCCGCCAACCCGGATTTCGCCATCGAGGAACCCGGCTTCCCCTTCAACGAAGGCGTGGTGCGGGAGCGCGTCACCTATTGGCCGAAAGCCTTCATCCGCCGTCTGCGCTGAACGGCAAGGCCGGGGAAGCCTGCGCCCTGCCCCGGCCACCCCTCCCTCTCAGAACAGGGAGACCGTCGGAATTGGCACCAGAAAACGGGCGCCCCAGCCGCGCACCTCGGCCAGTTGCGCGACGATTTCGTCCTTCAGGTTCCACGGCAGAATGACGATCACGTCGGGCCGGCGGCGGGCGATCTCTTCCGGCGCCAGCACCGGAATCCGGGTGCCCGGCAGGAACAGGCCCTGCTTCTGGGGGTTGCGGTCGACCACGAAGTCGATCATGTCGCGGCCGACGCCGCAGTAGTTGAGCAGCGTGTTGCCCTTGGCCGCCGCGCCGTAGGCGGCGATGCGCAAACCGTCGTCCTTGAGGCCGATCAGCGCCGTCAGCAGCGCCCGCTTGGTGGCCTTCACCGTCTCGCCGAAGGCCGCGTAGGTGGCGAGGTCGGACAGGCCCGCCGCATCCTCCCGCGCCTTCATGGCCGCCACGGCGGGGGCCGGGGCCTGCACACCGACATGACGCACGAACAGGCGCAGGCTGCCGCCATGGGTCGGCAGGTCCTCCACGTCCACCACGGCAAGCCCGTGACGTGCGAAAGCCGGCAGCAGGGCCGTCAGCGACAGATAGCTGTAGTGCTCGTGGTAGATGGTGTCGAACTGGTTCCGCGCGATCAGGTTCAGCAGGTGCGGGAATTCAAAGGTCGCGGTGCCGGTTTCCGTCAGCAGCACCGCGAAGCCGGCCAGGAAATCGTTGATGTCCGGCACATGCGCCAGCACGTTGTTGGCCGCCATCACGTCGGCCCGCCGCCCATCGGCGGCCAGACGCTCGGCGGTGCGGCGGCCAAAGAAATCGACCACCGTCTCGATGCCGTGGTTGGCCCGCGCCGCCGCCGCCACGCTGGCCGCCGGGTCGACGCCGAGGACGGGCACGCCCGCCGCCTTGAACCAGCGCAGCAGATAGCCGTCGTTACTGGCGATCTCCACCACGAGAGACTCCGGCCCCAGGCCGCAGCGGGCGGTCATGTCCTCGGCATAGCGGCGGGCATGATCGAGCCAGGAGGCCGAGAACGACGAGAAATAGGGGTAATCGGGGGTGAACAACTCGTCCGCCGCCTGGAAATCCTGCAACTGGACCAGGAAACAGGACTCGCACACCAGCGCCCGCAGCGGCAGGAAGACGTCCCCCTGATCGAGTTGATCGGGCCGCCGGAAAGCGTTGGACACCGGCGACAGGCCGAGGTCGCAGAACACATGCGAGAGGGGCGCGCCGCAGGAGCGGCAGCGGGGGGCGTCAGGCTGGCCGGTCGCCATGGAAGAAGGCCTCGATCTGTCGGCGGGTGAGGCCGCGCGCGTCGGCGCCGCCGGTGAACTGATGATACCACTCTACCGTCTCGACCAGCGCCCGATCCAGCGTCCAGCGCGGCCGCCAGCCGAGGCGGGCGCGGGCGCGGGTGCTGTCGAGCAGCAGCAAGCCGGCCTCGTAGGGGCCGCCGTCGTCCTCGTTGCGCCAATCCGGTGCCCCCGGCCACAGGCGGGTGAGGCGGTCGGCGATCCACGCCACCGGCTGCATGTCGGTGGCGTCGGGGCCGATGTTCCACGGCCCTTCGGCCATTGCCGGAGCCTCCACCAGTTGGCGCCCGAGCAACAGCGTCGCCGCCACCGGCTCCAGCACATGCTGCCAGGGCCGCACCGCGCGCGGCCGCCGCACCACCAGCGGTGCCCCGGCGGCGAAGGATCGCATGGCATCGGGGATGAGCCGGTCGGGGGCCCAATCCCCGCCACCAATGACATTGCCGGCCCGCACGGTGGCGATCGCCACCGGCAGCTCCCGCCCGGAAAGATAGGACCGGCGCCAGGTTTCGATCACATGTTCGGCGGCGGCCTTGCTGGCGCCGTAGGGCTCATGGCCGCCGAGGCGGTCGATCTCGCGGTAGCCCCAGGCCCACTCGCGGTTCTCATAGACCTTGTCGGTGGTGAAGGCGACCACCGCCCGCACCGTCGGACAGTGCCGCACCGCCTCCAGCACATGGGCGGTGCCCATGACGTTGGTGGCGAAGGTCGCCACCGGCTCGCGGTGGGCGAGGCGGACGATGGGTTGGGCGGCGAGATGGAAGACCACCTCCGGCGCCGCCTCGGCCACCGCCGCCGCCGTCGCGGCGGCGGCGCGGATGTCGACGACACGATGCCGCGCCACCTCGGCCAACCGCGCGGCATCGAACAGTGCCGGCGTGGTGGCCGGCGGCAGGGCGAGGCCGTGAACCTCCGCCCCCATCTCCGCCAGGGTGAGGGCGAGCCAGCCGCCGATGAAGCCGGTATGGCCGGTGACAAGCACCCGCCGCCCACGCCAGAAGGCCGGCGCCCAGGCTAGTTCCAGGTCTTCCATGGCGCCTTGCCGCTGGTCCAGAGGGTATCGAGCAGGTCGCGCTCGCGCAGGGTATCCATCGGCTGCCAGAAGCCGTCATGACGCCAGGCCGCCAGTTGCCCGCGCTCGACCAGACGCTGCATGGGGGAGGTCTCCAGCGGTGTCTCGTCACCATCGACGAGGTCGATGACGGCGGGCGACAGCACGAAGAAGCCGCCATTGATGGCGCCGGCGTCGCGCGGCTTCTCGGCGAAGCGGGCGATGCGGGGGCCCTCCATCTCCACGGCGCCGAAGCGACCGGGCGGATTGACGACGGTCATGGTGGCGAGCAGGCCGTGGTCGCGGTGGAACGCCAACTGGCTGGTGATGTCCACATCCCCCACCCCGTCGCCGTAGGTCAGGCAGAATGCGTCCTCGTCCTCCAGATACCGCCGGGCGCGCTTGAGGCGGCCGCCGGTCATGGTGTCGAGGCCGGTGTCGACCAGGGTGACGCGCCAGGGCTCGGCCCGGCCATCGTGGAAGGAGACAGCGTTGGTCTTCAGGTCCACCGTGATGTCGGCCTGGTGGATGAAGTAGTTAACGAAGTATTCCTTGATGAGATAGCCTTTGTACCCCAGCAAAACCACGAAATCATTGATGCCATGGGCACTGTAGATCTTCATGATGTGCCACAGGATCGGATGGCCGCCCACGTCGATCATCGGCTTGGGCTTGAGGTGGCTTTCCTCGGAAATGCGGGTGCCGCGGCCGCCGGCCAGGATGACACACTTCATGGGCGTCCCTTCTGCGACAGATCGGGAGGACGAAACGATCCTCAGGCTAAAACACATCCCCTTACGAGATGTTAATTTCTGAGGACGATCATCGCGTTACCTGATGAGGACAGCCGCATGGCGCGGCTGCGGGGGTGAGGAGGCCAGGATGCGCAATCACAAGCACGTTGTCCCGTTGTTTTTCGACTACCGCGACGGCCCGAAGTTCAGCGCCGCGGTCAACGGGATCATCGAGAACGTGCCTGGCGGTCTCTACGCGGCGGACAATCTGATCACCTGGAGCCGCAATCTTGGCTTCTTCGATGATCCCGACTTCATGGCAGCGGCGGGGAAGCACGTCACCCAGACGGTGGAGCATGGCACCCTGTGGCGCGCCCATACCCTTTGCTGGGCGGCCCGCCAGGGCATGCGGCTGGAGGGGGACCTGGTGGAGTGCGGCACCTATCGCGGCACCTCGGCCGCCATCATCGCCGACTACGTCAGCCTGGCCGACTCGGGCAAGGGCATGTGGCTTTACGACCTGTTCGAGCACAAGGGCGAGACCACCCACCACGCCATGCCCGACCACGGCGCCGGTCTGCATGACTTCGTCCGCAACCGCTTCGCCCAGTTGCCGACGGTCCGCATCATCAAGGGGTATGTTCCGCACAGCTTCGAGCAGGGCATCCCGGACAAAATCTGCTTCCTGCACATCGACATGAACAATGTGGAAGCGGAAATCGGCGCCCTCGACCACCTGTGGGAGCGCGTCAGCTCCGGCGCCGTGGTGGTGTTCGACGATTACGGCTGGCTCGCCTACCGGGCCCAAAAGCAGGCCGAGGACGCCTGGCTCAAACGCTACGGCGTGCAAGTTCTGGAGATGCCGACGGGCCAGGGGCTGGTCATCAAGCCCTGACCCGCGGCGGCAACGCCCAGCCGGCGGGAATGGAAAAGGGGCCGCGACGGCCAGCCCCTCTAAAGGGGTGTTGATGATGGACCCCATCTGTGATGAGATCGCAGGTGGGGTTATGTCATTGACGGGCGTCTAGATGGCTGCTGGAGAACAAAACGGGAACGATGAGTCGCCCTCTAACCCGGCCAACGGAGATCATTGCGATGCACCGGAGAAATCTCCGGGGACGCCCAGGCGGCGACCTATTCCGCCACAGCACGAGCACGTCCAAGCGAATTTCTGCAAGACGCCTGGGTGCGCGAACTTCGGTGTCGTCCCACGAGAAGGTGTCTCGGGACAGGGGCGAGGAAAAGCCGAGGACGATTACAAGATTATCGGAGCCGGTTCGACGACCCTCGTCTGCAAGAAGTGCAGCGTCACAACCCGCCTGAAAAGCAACCTCGCCATCTACGAGGAATGGGAGAGACAGGCGACCCATCTTCGGGCACCGGTTCAGTCCGTTCGTCGGGCACGCCGCATGTGGCATATCTACGCACCCTATGACCCGATAATGGTCGAGAAGCTGCTGACCATCTACCGGGTCTGGCACAATTATGTCTGGATAAATAAGAAGTCCGGTCGGACAGCCGCCGAAGTTATCGGTCTCGCCCAAGGAAAGGTCCGCCCACAGGACATTATTTATTTTACTTAGGAGATAAGAATGACTGAGGTACCTACCATGACTGACGTATACATCAATATGCCTGCTGGTCGGCAAATCATATATTCCCCTTCATCAGGGCATATCGTCGTCAGAGTCCGTTTGAGAATGTCAGGGGTGGCTGATCCTGCGGACGAGTAGGTTGCCCATTGCGAGGAAGATCATTGCCTCGGACACGTCGATACGTTGCTCGTAATCGCGGACGAGGCGGCGGTACC
>JAEWWF010000260.1 GCA_023396465.1 Pseudomonadota bacterium | reverse complement strand
CTTCAACAAGATCAAACACTACCGCGCCATCGCCACCCGTTACGAGAAACACGCCGAGAACTACCTGGCTCTCGTCAAGCTCGCCGCCATCCGAATCTGGCTGCGCACTTATGAGTCGGTGACCTAGCCTACTCAACCCCGACCTTGGTCCAAGCCCACATGTCAGCCGGAATGAGCCTCGATCAGGCCATGACCGCGACAGCGAGCGAAACCGGGATGCCGATGGAGACAATCGCGTGGCACTGGCGCCGCTGGCTGTCCAGCAGGAAAGCCGACGAAGTGGCCGCCCGCGCCACCTTGGTCATGCAGTATGCCCGCCGAGGCTGGAGCAACGAAGAGATCGGCCGACACCTCGGCATCCATCCCGTATCAGTATCCCGCATCATCAGTCGGGTTATAAAACGAAAAAGCCCAGTCATCAAAAATAGCGGCTAGCAAGTTCTTCGCCCGCGAGCGGGCAGAGGGGGCGCGGCCCCCTGCTCCTGTCAAGGGGCAAGCGCGGCTGCGCCGCGTGGTGCGCGGGGTATCCCCAATTTGCATGCGCAAATCGCACTGCGTGCGCCCTGCGGGTGGGTGATCCCCCTCCCCGCGCACCCCCCCTTGACATCCACACCCCCGCACTCGCCGTGGGGCGAGTTCGCCAAAGGAAGTTTGGCGAACTTCAATATATTAAAGGAGAAAGCTCATGTCCCAGATGACCAACGACAGCGACAAGGACACGCTCCCGATGGTCGCTATCGACGTCACCCGCGCGCAGGTGAGAAGGGGAGAGCTACAAGTCAGGCACCGTGGCTTCGAATATGCCCTTAACTGGGCAGTCCGCACGGCGCACACCCGCTCCGGCATACGGTGGCTGGACCAAGCGGAATACCGGCTGGAGTGCAGCCGGCAGGCGAGGCGCTGACCCATGACCAGCGTCACAAGTAACGGGGGCGGCAGCGCGGCAAGGCAAGCCGCCCTCAGAGACAGGAAACGGAAGGCGGGGCTCGTCCCCGCCACCGTGTGGGTTCCGGCCGCCGAGCGCCCTGCCCTTATCCAGTTGGCGGAGCGGCTGGCCGCCGACCCCGACCTGACGTGCGGGCCGCTACGCAGGATCAGTACCGGACGGCTGGAGAGGCTGTAGAGCGAACGGAAACAACCGGCCCCAGGGTTGCCGCCCCGCCCCTCGCCTGCTATCTCTCGGATCAGAGATGGAGGACCAACACCATGTCCAAATCCACCCTGTACGAACAGGATTTCTACGCCTGGGCCAATGAACAGGCCGCCCTGCTACGGGCCGGCAAGCTGTCCGCCGCCGACATCGAGCACATCGCCGAGGAAATAGAGAGCATGGGCAAGACCGAAAAGCGCGAACTGGTCAGCCGCCTTACGGTCCTGCTGCTGCACCTGCTCAAGTGGCAGTTTCAGCCTGTCCGCCGAGGAACGTCTTGGCGGCTCTCAATCGCGAATACCCGCGACCAGCTTGCGGAACACCTCGACGACAACCCAAGCCTTAAATCCCAGATCGATATGGCCATGACCTCCGCATATAAATATGCCCGGCGTGATGCGGCACGCGAAACCAGCCTGGATATCCAGATATTCCCCGAAGCGTGCCCGTGGACCTTCGAGAAGATCATGGACCCCGAGTTCTGGCCCGAGGACTCCTGAAAATCCTGAGCCAGACACACCGAGGGCGGCACCGCAAGGAGCCGCCCTTTCTCAGGTCTACTCACGGACATACTGGAAATAGCGCCGAGCATCAGCCGGTGTTTCGTATGTCCGAACCCACCGGAACACCCATTGGCATTGGTTCCAAGTCTCGCGTGACTTCTCGCGATAGGCCGGGTCTTGACACCAGATACGAAGTGGACCCGAGGGAGCACGCTTCTTGGCCAGCGGTTGATACCACGGCTTGGACTGCGCCTGCGCCATGACGGTATCGGCGGACCCCACCATCATCAACGCCGCCATAGCCAGCGACAGATACAGACGCCTCATACCCCTACCTCCCCTGCTCCTTTCAGGTGATCGCTCAGGCAGGAACCTCCAGCCAGTCGCAAGACAATACCCCGCGCCAAGGGCCTTCTACGTAGACCTCACAATCAGCACGGGCATTGATGCGCCACCCTAACCCACGCAAAGCGTCAGCGCGATAAGAAAAATCGCGTCCCTCACGACGGACTGTGATAGCCACAAACGCCGACGACACATCACCATCCATCACGAGCATAGACCCGATACGAACCTTGGCACCTGCGAACAGATGCCGAGGCGGGGGAACTGGTGCAGGCACCAGACGGCAGTCAATACCACTGCCGCCCTGATCGCTGCTCGACATGGCCGCCGCCGCAACACCACTGCTGGATGTGGAGCGGCCCGATCCGGCGCCGCACACCGAGGACTGCACATAGGCCAACTCCCGACGCGCCAGCTCCAAATCAGCCGTCGCGCGAATCATGGCCGCCTGCTGGACGATATCGACCACGCCGGATTGTGGCGGCACCACGGCCGGCGCCGGAGCGGGCTGCGTTGCGTGGTGAATGGCGCTGGTATCACCCGTCGCACCCGGCACCTCGAGCAGGTCGCCGGAGGCGCAACCGTAAACGCCATAGGTCACGGCGCCAACCGTCAGGAACACAGGCCAGCGGAGGAAGATCGACCGAGGCTTCGCGCCAGTGCCAGACGATGCCCCGCCGCCGGTAAAGCTGTTGTAACATCGAAAGATTCGACGCTGATAACGTCGGATACGAAAGGTCTGGCGGGTCTTCGACTGGCCGCGATAGGTCTCGATGAAATAGGCCGCCCGGAAGCCCATGAAGGCCATGTTCACCAGCCGGTATCTCAGCCGCATGCGCTTGCGCAGGCTGACATGGACGTAGCCCGCATCCTGCGTCAGCAGGACGATATCAAGCCCGAAGTGGCGGTGCTTGCCGAAGAAGCTATCCCATTCCTTGGACAGCGGGGCGGCACCGCTGGCCGGCCAAACCTCATGGGCCTCATCGACCACACACAAGGCCCGTTCGATCAGCGGTTCCTTGGTCTCGGGATTGAGCATGGGACCATCGGGACCCATGGCGGGACGCGACCAACCAGGATCGAAATCATCCATGCTGCTGAAGGGACGCCGGCCGAGTTCGCCTTCGCGCAGCACCCACAGGAGATCCTCGCAATCGCGGCCGGTGATGCGGTTGATCTCCGGGATCACGAGCGGGATATCGGTAACGACCGCCCTACCCTGCCGCAACGCCGGAATGATGAATTCCTGAACCGCCGTGTAGCTCTTACCGCCGCCCGGCTCACCTTCGAGAATGTCTAGTGCCATGGTTTACCTCACCAGCCACATGGACCAGCGCCACGCGGTGATGCCGCCCGCAATGCTCAAGGCGCCTGCAATGATCTGCGCGGCCTGCAAGAGGCCGATGCGGACGAACATCTGATACATGGGCTGAGGCGCCATCTGGAGCAGTTGCCCGAACGTCGGTATCTGGATGTCGTAGCCAGCCAGCAAGGCGAGCTGACGCGCCCTCGCCCAGTCGTAGCCGTAGAAAATCCAGTCGGTGACGAAGTGCTTGATAGCAATGCCGGCTGAGGTGACGAGGCTCAGAACCCACGCGATGGCCTGATCGAACATGCCCCACAGGCTGGAGGCAAACGACGCTATCGCGTCCCAGATCGCTTCCATGTCTCAGACCTCCAATCGACGGCTGATGATCAGCCACGCAAGGATGGTGGCGAAGATGATCATCACCCACTCCGCTATATCCAGCAGCCAATCAGGTATGCAGACCGTGACAGAGCGATTGGCCAGTAGAGGCATGCGGACCTCAAAGCACAGGTCGCCGTCGCTGACCTGCTCCGGCACGTCGAAGAAATCGACGGCAAACTTAATGACTGGCGTTTGCTTCAACTCTACGCCGAACTGGTCTATGGCCTCGCCCAAATTACGGTTGCAATGGACACAGGTATAGAAGTCCTCAGGCGTGATGAGTGCCCAACCATCATGACCTGGCATACCGCCATTGCCGCCGCCGGTGGAGCCGCCGCCGGTGTCACCGTCTCCGGTACCCCCTCCGGTGTCGCCGCCGGTCGGCACGCACCACCCATGCTGTTCGGTGGTGCCGGACGGGCACGGCGAGGAACAGGAGTTGGTCGCGGCGGACCAATCGTAGCCGGGCGGGCAAGTGGTCCCCTCCGGACCCTCGCACGCGCGGGTCACGTTGTCCCATGTCTGGCCAGCGGGACAATCAGGAGGCGGAGCGGTATAGGCACCCTCGCTATCGTCGAGGGTGCCGCAACTGGGGCCTGTCAGCGTGGCAGGGTACTCATAGATGGTGACACCAGCGGACACATAGCTGTCACTAGGTGTGGACGCAATATCATACCAACAATAGCTGGCGCCGAAATCAGCTTTAGCGCAATAGCGCTGAGGATAATCGGAGCCAGCCGAAGCAGACAAACCGGCAAAAAAAGAAGAATAGCAGCGGTCAATGCATTGGAGGGCATCGTTCAAAATCTTGTTGTCGTCCTTACAGACGCACAATGTCGGACCGTCCTCGCTGATTTCTTGATCTGGAGGACAGACAGGAATGCACTGCCCGGCGTTGAAGGGGTCTTCGATCTGCCCCTCCGGACAGGGCACCTCGCAGGCGCCGGTAATCTCGTTCGTTACCTGCCCCTCGGGGCACTGCCCCGGCTCTTCACCGTCTCCGCCCCCGCCGTCCCCGCTGCCGCCGTCGCCAGGATCGCCACCACCCCCGTCACCAGGATCGCCGCCGCCACCGTCGCCAGGGTCGCCGCCGGGCGGAATAGGATTGCCGTCCTCGTCATATTCTGGCGGTGTTACACCAGGAGGACAAACCGCAGAAAAAGAGTGAGTAGTACCAGGGTCCGGCATGCCAAGTTGATACCACTCGCACGAGTAGCGATTGACAGAAAATGATGTGCTTGCACACCCGTACTTGCCGTCACCAAGACTACGGATTTTTTGCACGGTGCGGAAACCGCTGCATTGCCCTGGAGTGCTTAAATCAGCGGACTCATCGGACCGGCAAAAGTAACTAGCGGATGACTGGATTGCGCCGCCCACAACAGCCTGATACTGACATTCATCTGCGGCCTGAACATGACCACCAGACAGGATAAAGAGAGACGCGCTGGCCGCCGCCACGATCCCCCGCGCCCACCGGTCAATCATTGAGCCCTCCCAGCACCACCCACCAAAAGATTGCGGCGCACACGGCCCCGACCAGGACCATGAGCGCCGCAACCAGGGCCATGCTCACGCTCAGCATGGCCGCCGCCGTCAGCGGAAGGCGCACTTGACGATGGCGAAGGCCAGGATCAGGCCCGCCACAGCGACCGTCACCACGACCCACTCACCGCCGCTGCTCACCACGGCCGTCGCATGCTCGGTCGGATTGACCTACGAGAGCACGGTGGCGATGGGCGACGTGGACTGAGCCAGCGCCGCGCCAGCCGAAGACACCAGCGCAACACCAGCCACGCCAAACAACTTGAGAAACCGCATGATGAGATACCCCTCTGTTGTGTGAACCAAGATGCCGGCATGACGCGGCCGGCGGCGCGGCACCCACCGATCAGAGATCGGGCGGGCGAAAGGCATTGCGGATGACGGTAATCACGTGCCGGAGCGGCAGCGCCGAGAGCGCGAAGAGCGTGACGACCAGGACGCCCCAACCGAACGCCTCGGCCAAATCTCCAGCGCTGACCTGCGGCTCAGCCCCGGCCTCAACCCACTTCATGCAGGCGGGAATGGGCGCAGGCGTGCGAGCATCGTTGACCACCGGCAACTTGGTGCCGTCAGGCAGTACGACCTGCACATAACCGGTAGCCTCGCAGACCTGCACCATGGGTCAGGCCGCCTTCATGCCGGCCGGAGCAGACACAGCCTTCAGGACGAGCCCGCGCCCCAACTGGAGCCGCTCGAACTTGCCGACCTCGAAAGACCGACCGATGTCGATTTCGTAGAAGCCGACCGGGTAGCCGGTGCCGCCGCGATCATCGGGCAGCACGATTTTGCACCGGAGCGGATACGGCTCCGTCTCGGCATGCATGTACGCCACCTGTTCGTAGAACCGGTATTCCTTCTCGGTCCGCGCGGACGTGCCCGCCCGGCATTCGACTTCCGCATTCTTGATTTCAAACTTCGTGCTCAGAGTCCGTTTGAGAATGTCAGGGGTGGCTGATCCTGCGGACGAGTAGGTTGCCCATTGCGAGGAAGATCATTGCCTCGGACACGTCGATACGTTGCTCGTAATCGCGGACGAGGCGGCGGTACC
>JAEWWF010000217.1 GCA_023396465.1 Pseudomonadota bacterium | reverse complement strand
AGATTGCGCTCCTGGAAATAGCCGTCTTTCAGGGCGCGCTCCTCGAGCGCCAGCGCGACGTCCACCAGCGGATCGCTCAGCCGCTTCTTGTTCAGCACGGCCATGCACATCGCCTTGGCGATCTTGGCGCGCGGGTCGTAGGACTTGTAGATCCGGTGGCCGAAGCCCATCAGGCGGAACGGATCGTTGCGGTCTTTCGCTTTCGCCATGGTCTGATCGAGCGTGAGGCCGTCCCGCTGGATCTTCTCGAGCATCTCCACGACGGCCTGGTTGGCCCCGCCGTGCAGCGGGCCCCACAGCGCGCAGATGCCCGCCGACACGCAGGCGTAGAGGTTCGCGCCCGTGCTGCCCACCATGCGCACGGCCGTCGTCGAGGCGTTCTGCTCGTGGTCGGCGTGCAGGATCAGGATGCGGTCCATGGCGCGCGAGAGAACGGGGTTCTCAACCCAGTCGTCGCACGGCGTGGCGAACATCAGGCGCAGGAAGTCAGCGGCGTAGCGCAGGTCGTTCTTCGGGTACATGAACGGCTGGCCGACCGAGTACTTATACGCCCAGGCGGCGATGGTCGGCATCTTGGCGATCAGGCGGTAGCTGGCCACCATGCGGTGGTGTGGATCATTGATGTCCAGCGAGTCGTGGTAGAAGGCCGACAGAGCGCCGACAACGCCGCACATGACCGCCATGGGGTGGGCGTCGCGGCGGAAGCCGGTGTAGAACTTGGTCAGCTGCTCATGCACCATGGTGTGGTGCGTGATGTCGAACTCGAACTTGGTCTTCTGCTGCTCGTTGGGCAGTTCGCCCTTCAGCAGCAGATAGGCGACTTCCATGAAGTCGCAGTTCTCGGCGAGGTCTTCGATGGCATAGCCACGGTGCAGCAGGATGCCGTTGTCGCCATCGATGTAGGTGATCTTCGATTCGCACGAACCGGTGGAGGTGAAGCCCGGGTCATAGGTGAACATGCCGGTGTCGGCATAGAACTTGCGAATGTCGACGACGTCCGGTCCGGTGGAGCCTCCCATGACGGGGAACTCGAAAGTTTTCCCGTTCTTGTTGTCCGTTACCGTGACCGTGTTTTTCTTGCCGGCATCAGTCATCTTGTTCTCCGTTCGAAGATTTTCCCTGAAACTTGGCGGGCTGCGGCCGTCTGGGACGGCCTTTTTTATTTCTGAGTGTTTTGGTTCACGGCATCGAGAATGCGCGCGAGGCAAGCGTCACGCCCCAGGATCTCCATCACTTCGAAGATCGGCGGCGAGACGGTGGAGCCGGACAGCGCGGCCCGCAACGGCTGAGCGACCTTGCCGAGCTTGACGCCTGCGGCCTCGGCGGCCTGACGGGCGTATTCTTCCAGGGCGGAGGTCGTCCACTCCAGCGTTTCAAGGGCCGGCAGCATCGAGCGCAGCATGTCGCGTCCGCCGTCGGCCAAAATCTTGGCAGCCTTCTCGTCGATCGGCAGCGGCCGCGGCCGGAACAGGAAGGCAGCGCCGTCGGCCATTTCCACCAGGGTCTTGGCGCGCGGCTTGAGGTCCTTCATGGCCCGCCGCAGCAGGCCGCGGTCCGCCTCGTCCAGCGCCAGACCGTGGTTCTCGGCCAGGAACTCGGCAACCAGTCCGGTCAGACGGTCGTCGTCGGCCTCCCGGATATAGTGGCCATTGAGGTTGTGGAGCTTGTCCATGTCCATGCGCGACGGTGACCGGCCGACGTCGACGATGTCGAACCACTCGACAGCCTTGTCGGTCGGGATGATCTCGTCATCGCCGTGGCCCCAGCCGAGGCGGAGCAGGTAGTTGCGCATGGCTTCCGGCAGGATGCCCATGTCGCGGTAGGCCTCGACCCCCAGCGCCCCGTGGCGCTTCGACAGCTTGGCGCCGTCGGACCCGTGGATGAGCGGGATGTGGGCGAACTGGGGCGCCTGCCAGCCCATGGCCTGATACAGCTGGTACTGGCGGAAGGTGTTGGTCAGGTGGTCGTCGCCGCGGATTATGTGGGTGATGCCCATGTCATGGTCGTCGACCACCACCGACAGCATGTAGGTGGGGGTGCCGTCGGCGCGCAGCAGGACCTTGTCGTCGAGCTGACTGTTGGCGACGTGGACCTCGCCCTGCACCATGTCGGGAATGACGGTGGACCCGTCCTGCGGCATCTTCAGGCGGATGACGCCCGGTACGCCGGCCGGCGCCTCGGCCGGGTCGCGGTCGCGCCAGCGGCCGTCATAGCGGATCGGCTGACCGGCGGCGCGCTGGGCGGCGCGCATCTCGTCCAGTTCCTCCGGCGAGGCATAGCAGTAGTACGCCTTGCCCTCGGCCAGAAGCTGGCGGGCGACGTCGGCATGGCGAGCGGCGCGGGCAAACTGATGCACCGGCTCCTCGTCCCAATCCAACCCCAGCCACTCCAGACCCTGGAAGATCTTGGCCGTGGCGTCGTCGGTGGAGCGGGCGCGATCGGTGTCCTCGATGCGCAGCAGGAACCGGCCGCCGGTGTGGCGGGCATACAGCCAGTTGAACAGCGCGGTGCGCGCGCCGCCGATGTGGAGGTACCCCGTGGGGGACGGGGCGAATCGGGTTACGACCGTCATGAATTCCGCTTCTGGCCTATTCTTTAGAGTTGGCGGACCCGACCCGCCCCGCCGGGGGAAGCGGACGGTTTCTGTCAGGCGCGCGTCCTTGTATCATACTCCATGCGCGCTTGCAGCATGAGGAATTAGGTGGAGGCGACGGGGACATTGCCCTTGCGGCCGCGCCGGGCCGCCATCTCTCTTCCAGATAAGCGGAAAAAACGCGATCTGGTAACGGCTTGTCGTTCTCTCCTTCCATCTCCTATGAACGATATGGCTGCCGATCGGGAGCGCTGGGTGCTGTGGCTGCCGGTGGCGTTCGGAAGTGGCGTGTGGGGGTATTTCGCCCTTTTTCATGAGCCACCCGCATGGGTGGGATTTGCGGCGTTGATGACGGCCCTCGCCGCGACGACGATCGCACTGCGCGCATCGCCCCCGTTGGTCGCCGTCCTGCTCGGACTGGTGGCGGCGACGGGGGGATTCTCGGCGGCTCAGGTGCGCTCCCACATGGTTGCCGCCCCGGTGCTGACGCAGCAGGTCGGGCCGGTGGCGGTGACCGGAGTAGTCCGCCTCGTGGAGCGCAAGGGCAGTGGTCTGCGCCTGACGGTGGCCCCGATTTCGGTGGACCGCCTGTCGCC
>JAEWWF010000212.1 GCA_023396465.1 Pseudomonadota bacterium | reverse complement strand
CCGCCTGTCTGGCCGCCATGCGGGTGCCGGAGGAGCGGCTGGAGGCGGTGGCAGCGCTGGTCTCCGGCTTTTCCGAGGTCAACCACAACTACCGCCGCGACCATGCCTGGAACCTGTGGTTCGTGGTCACCGCCCACAGCGTCGCCCGCCGCGACGCGGTGCTGCTGCTGATCGAGGAGGAAGCCGGTCTGCCGGTGCTGCGCCTGCCGATGGTGGAGGACTATCACCTCGACCTGGGATTCCCCCTGTCATGAGCGCCGTCGCCACCGCCGAGTCCCTGCTGCTGGCCGACGACCGCGACCTGTCGCTGGTGGCGGCGCTGCGCGACGGCCTGCCGCTGACCGCGCGCCCCTACGCCGACCTCGGCAGCCGCCTTGCGATGTCGGAGGCGGAGGTCATCAGCCGCCTGCGGGCGTTGGTGGCGGCCGGTGTCATCCGCCGCTTCGGCGCCATCGTCCGCCATCACGAGGCCGGCTATACCGCCAACGCCATGGTGGTGCTCGACATCCCCGATGCCGAGGTGTCCCGTTTCGGCCACCGGCTGGCGGCGGAGGACATGGTGACCCTGTGCTACCGCCGCCTGCGGGCGCTGCCGCACTGGCCGTACAACCTCTACGCCATGGTGCATGGCCGCGACCGCAAGGTGGTCACCGCCGCCATCGACACCATGCTCGCCCGCCAGGGGTTGAAGGGCTGGCCGCATGCGGTGCTGTTCTCCACCCGCCGCTACAAGCAGACCGGCGGCCGCTACGGCCGGCCGGCGTCGGAGGTGCGTCCATGAGTTCCGACCTCGATGCCGTCGACCGCGCCATCATCAACGCCCTGCAAGGCGGCTTCCCCCTGTGCGACCGCCCCTTCGCCACCGCCGCCGCGCCCCTTGGCCTGACCGAGGCGGAACTGATCGAGCGGTTGGTGTCGCTGCGGGCGCGCGGCGTGCTCACCCGCTTCGGGCCGCTGTGGAAGCCGGAAGCGCTGGGCGGCGAGGCGGTGCTGGCGGCCATGGCGGTGCCGGAGTCGCGCTTCGACGAGGTGGCGGCGCTGGTCAATGCCTTCCCCGAGGTCGCCCACAACTACGCCCGCGAGCACGCCCTGAACATGTGGTTCGTGGTCGCCGCCGAGTCGCCGGAGCGGGCGCAGGCGGTATGCGAGGCCATTGCCGCCGCCGTCGGCCTGCCGGTGCTGCCGCTGCCCAAGCTGCATGAGTTCCACCTCGACCTGAGGCTCGTCGCATGACCCAGCCGATCCTGCTCGACGCCACCGACCGCGCCCTTGTCACCGCCACGCAAGACGGCCTGCCGCTGCTGCCCGACCCCTACGGCGCGGTGGCCGACGCGGTGGGTATCGCGCGGGCGGAGGTGATCGGCCGGCTGGAGCGCATGCTGGCGGCCGGCGTCATCCGCCGCATTGGCGCCGTGCCCAACCACTACCGCCTCGGCTTCCGCGCCAACGGCATGACCGTGTGGGACGTGGACGACGACCGGGTGATGGCGCTGGGGCAGGCGGTGGGCGACCTGCCGTTCGTCAGCCACTGCTACCTGCGGCCGCGCGTCGCCGGGCTGTGGTCTTACAACCTGTTTGCCATGGTCCACGGCCACGACCGCGCCGAGGCGGAGTCGCAGGCCGACCGCATCCGCGCCCTGCTGGGCGAGGCCTGCCGGGGCGGCGAGATCCTCTATTCCACCCGCATCCTCAAGAAGACCGGCCTGCGCCTGCGCGCCAGCGCCGGGCAAGGAGGCTGACCCATGTTCCGCCTGTCCCGCTACATCTCGGCCCTGGTGGCGGCGGAGGAAGGGCGTACCGCCGCCGCTCCGCCGCGCCGGGTCGCTCCCGGTCCCGGCGCCGGCGACGGCTCCGCCACCGGGCCGGTGGTGATCTGGAACCTCATCCGCCGCTGCAACCTGACCTGCAAGCACTGCTATGCCCTGTCGGCCGACACCGACTTCGCCGGCGAGCTGACCACCGACGAGGTGTTCGGCGTCATGGACGACCTGAAGGCCTTCCGGGTGCCGGTGCTGATCCTGTCGGGCGGCGAGCCGCTCATGCGGCCGGACATCTACCGCGTCGCCACCCGCGCCAAGGTGATGGGGTTCTACGTCGGCCTGTCCACCAACGGGACCCTCATCGACGACGACAACATCCACCGCATCGAGACGGTGGGGTTCGATTACGTCGGCATCAGCCTGGACGGCCTGCGCAACACCCACGACCATTTCCGCCGCAAGCAGGGGGCGTTCGATGCCTCGCTACGGGCCATCCGCCTGTGCCGGGAACACGGCATCAAGGTCGGCATCCGCTTCTGCCCCACCAAGGACACGGCCCGGGATCTGCCGGCGCTGCTCGACCTGGCCGATGCGGAGGGGATCGACAAGGTCTACGTCACCCACCTCAACTATGCCGGACGCGGCAACCACAACCGCCGCAGCGATGCCCACCACGCACTGACCCGCGAGGTCATGGACCTGCTGTTCGAGCGCTGTCTCGCCGACGTGCGGGCCGGGCGGCAGCGGGAATACGTCACCGGCAACAACGATGCCGACGGCGTCTATCTGCTGCAATGGGCGGAGCGCCGCTTTCCGGCCCAGGCGGCCATGCTGCGCCGGCGGCTGGAGGCGTGGGGCGGCAATGCGTCGGGAGTCAACGTCGCCAACATCGACAATTTGGGCAACGTCCACCCCGATACCATGTGGTGGACCCACACCCTCGGTAACGTGCGCTCGCGGCCGTTTTCCGACATCTGGATGGACGTGTCCGACCCGCTCATGGCCGGGCTCAAGCAACGGCCGCGGCCGGTGGGCGGGCGCTGCGGCGCCTGCGTCCATCGCGCCATCTGCAACGGCAACACCCGCACCCGCGCCTTCCAGCTGACCGGCGATGCCTGGGCGGAAGACCCTGGCTGCTACCTCGACGACGACGAGATCGGCGTCAGCGGCGGCGGCCCGCGGGTGGAACTGACATCCTTCGGCGCCGGCCGGCGGCCGCTCGCCGTGGCGGAGGGGTAACATCATGGGTATACGTAGTGTCCTGCTGGCCTCCGCTGCCGCCTGTCTGCTCGCCATGCCGGCCGGTGCCGCCGAACCCGATCCAGCGCGGCTTTACACCGAGGTCTGCGCCGCCTGCCACGGCGGCGATCGCCTCGGCGCCATCGGGCCGGCGCTGCTGCCGCAGAACCTCGGCCGCCTGAAGCCAGCGGAGGCGAAGGAGATCATCCTGCACGGGCGCGCCGCCACCCAGATGCCGGCCTTCGCCGAACAGCTGAGCGAGGCCGATGCCGACGCGCTCGCCGCCTACATCTTCCAGCCGCCGGCGGTGATGCCGGTGTGGGACATAGCGGAGATCACCGCCAGCCACCTCATCCACGCCGACCCGCTGGCGCTGCCCAAGGCGCCGACGCACGGCAGCGACCTGATGAACCTGTTCGCGGTGGTGGAAAGCGGCGATCACCACGTCACCGTACTCGACGGCGACACCTTCACCGCCATCGACCGCTTCGAGAGCCGATTCGCCCTGCACGGCGGCATCAAGTATTCGCCCGACGGCCGGTTCGCCTACATGGCCAGCCGCGACGGCTGGGTGTCGGTCTACGACATGTGGACGCTGCAAATGGTGGCGGAGGTGCGGGCCGGCATCAACACCCGCAACATCGCGGTGTCGTCGGACGGCCAGTGGGTGGCGGTGGGCAACATGGTGCCGGCGAGCGTGGTGATCCTCAACGCCCGCGACCTGACGCCGCATTCGGTCATTCCGGTGGTCGACGATGCCGGCGCCGAAAGCCGGGTGTCGGCGGTCTACACCGCGCCGCCGCGCGGCAGCTTCATCGTCGCGCTGAAGGACATGCCCGAGGTGTGGGAGATCCCCTATACCTCCGCCGCCGCCTTCAGCGTCCGTCACATCCGGCTGGACGACTACCTCGACGACTTCTTCTTCGACCAGGGGTACGAGCACCTGATGGGCGCCGCCCGCAATGCCAAGAACGGCCAGGTGGTCAGCCTGACCGCCGGGCAGAAGGTGGCGGACATCCCGCTGTCGGGCATGCCCCACCTGGGGTCGGGCATCACCTTCGACTGGAACGGCGGCCGGGTCATGGCCTCGCCCAACCTGAAGGAGAACAAGATCACCATCCTGGACATGGCGACGTGGCAGACGGTGAAGGAACTGGAAACCCTCGGCCCCGGCTTCTTCATGCGCAGTCACGAGAACGCGCCCTATGCCTTCGCCGACGTGTTCTTCGGCCCCAACAAGGACGCGGTGCATGTGATCGATAAGCAGACGCTGGACATCGTCCGCACCCTGCGCCCGGAACCCGGCCGCACCGTCGCCCATGCCGAGTTCACCCAGGACGGCCGCCATGTGCTGCTGTCGCTGATGGAGGACGACGGCGCCCTCATCATCCTTGATGCCACGACGCTGGAGGAGGTCAAGCGCCTGCCCATGCGGCGGCCGGTGGGCAAGTACAACGTCGCCAACAAGATCCGCTATGAGGAAGGGACCAGCCACTGAGGCTGGTCCCCACACGTCGTTCCAAAGATGATCCGGCGGGGTGGTGTCACACCACCCCGATCACCATGTGGCCGCCCAGGATCACCGCCAGGATGGCGATGACGAAGGCGGCGAACAGGGCCCGCCAGCCGGCGGTGGACCTGCGCAGATTCAGGAAGACGCTGAGAATCTGCCGCGCCTTCACCGCCGTCAGCACCAGGATGACCGTCACCTGCAACGCCGTCAGGGCGGCGGTGGAGGCGGCATTGCCGTCGGTGAAGGCGGTGACCATGCTGCCGACCGTCAGGCCGGCGAGCAGCAGCCAGGTGAGGACGAGGGCAGGGCGGGTCGGCTGGCGGGACAGGTCGCTCATGGCGGGTCTCCGGCGGGGGCGGGCAGGGTCAGCGGATGAGGTAGATGACCGGGTAGAGCAGCACCCAGATCAGGTCGACCATGTGCCAGAAGGCGGCGCCCGTCTCCAGGTTCTCCAGGCTGGCCTTCCAGGCGACGATGGCCAGGATGGCGAGGCCCATCACCACATGCAGGGCGTGGAAGCCGGTCATCAGCCAGTAGAGGGTCCAGAAGGTGTTGGTGTCCATGCCGATGCCGGCGTCGATCTTGGCGCCGTACTCGATCACCTTCACCACCAGGAACACGAGGCCGAGCCCCCCCGCCGCCAGCAGCCACAGGCGGGCGCGGCCGACGGCGCCCTCGGCGCGGTTGCGTACCGCCAGGGCGGCGAACCAGCCGCTGGTGACCAGCACCAGGGTATTGAGCCCGCCATACAGGCGGTTGAGCTGGGCCTGGCTCTCGGCGAAGAGGTCCGGCTGCATCACCCGGGCGCCAGCAAAGCCGGCAAGAAAGGCCCCGAATACTGCCAGTTCCGACAGGATCAGAATCCACATCAGCGGATTGCCCGGCAGCGCCGACAGTGCGCCCCAGTCGGCGGGAGTGTCGTCGGCAGCGGCAGGCGGGTGGGCAGTGTCGGCCGGGGTGATGTTGGGGGTCTGGTAGTCGCCGATGCGGCTGTGGGCGGTCATGGCTCCCTCAACTGGACAAGGACTGGTAGATGCGCGGCAGCGCCCGCGACAGCTTGGCGACATCGCCGACGATGGCGTAGCGGCCACGGCCGAACAGGGCGGGGAAGTAATCCTGCGCCTTGCGGTCGATGGTGACGCCGAACACCGACAGCCCCTTGCGGCGGGCTTCCAGGATCGCCTTGCGGGTGTCCTCGATGCCGAAGCGGCCTTCGTAGTGGTCGACGTCGTTGGGCTTGCCGTCGGTGAGGATGAGGATCAGCCGGTTGCGGTGCGGCCGCTTCTCCAGCTGCGCCGTCACATGGCGGACGGCGGCGCCGATGCGGGTGTAGTAGCCCGGCTTCAGGGCGGCGATGCGGCGCAGCACCTTGGGGCCGAAGGGCTCCTCGAAGTCCTTCACCGTCTGCACCCGCACGAAGTCGCGCTTGCGGCTGGTGAAGGTGTAGACGGCGTTTTCGTCGCCGCAGGCGTTGAGGCCGGACAGGAACACCGACAGCGCCTCCTTCTCCACGTCGAGCACCCGGCGGTTGTCGATCCAGGCGTCGGTGGACAGCGACACGTCGGCCAGCACGGCGACGGAAAGGTCGCGGGTGTAGGGGCGGGTCTTCTGATAGACGCGGTCCGACAGGGTGCCGTCGGCGCGCTGATCCACCTGGGCGCGCACCAGCGCCTCCAGGTCCAGCTCGTCGCCGTCGGCCTGACGGTGGAAGGTCATCATGCGCGGCCGCAGGGCCTCGAACTGGCGGCGGACGCGGCGGATGAGGCGGCGGGTGTCCTCGTCGGGCTGCCAGTCCTCGCCTTCCTCGTCGGCGATGCCAGTCAGCACCTGGCAATGATCGGGCAGCAGGGTTTCGCGGCGATAATCCCATTCCGGGTAGGTGTGACGGCCGGTCAGCGCCCCGCCGACCACCGCGTCGGGCGGCAGGTCGAGGTCCAGGCGCAGGCGGGTGGACGCCTTCTTGGTGGTCTGCGAGACGACGATCTCGTCCATCTCGTCGGCGGCCTTGCGGGCGTCCTCCTCGTCGTCGTCCTCCTTGCCGCGGTTGACGTTGACCATGTCGGCCAGCGCCAGGATTTTCTCGAAGCGGTTGAGCATCAGCGGATCGTCGCGGTCCGCCTGATCGAGCGTCTTGCGGCGGGCCTTGCGCTTGCGGGTGTCTTCCTCGCCCTGGCCGGCGTGGGGATCGTCGTCGTCCTCGTCGTCGGTCTGGCGCAGTTCGGGCGCGACGGAGCGGATCTCGCCCCACAGCGGCACCGGCAGGAACGGGCGGTAGCGGCGCGGCGCGGCAAAGGCGGCGATGGCCTCGGCATCGGGGCCGGCGACCGCCTGCCACAGATGATCGGCGGCGGCGGTCGGCGTGGAGCCGTTCAGCAGGGCGATCACCACCTGCTCGACCAGCGTCTCGATCTCCGCCGCCGGGCGGCGCGGGCGCACCTCCAGCAGATCGCGGCACAGGCGGTCATAGCGGCGGCGCATGCCGGGGAAGGCGGCCAGTGCCCGGCTGACCGACTCGTGGGCGGCGCGCAGGAAGCGCAGGTCGCGGCGCAGCGGGTCGGCATCGGCGTCGAGCTCGGGCGGCACTGCGGCGGCGAAAAAGGCGGCCAGCCACAGGTAGAGGTCGCGGTTGGCGGCGGGGTCGGGGAAGAGGTCGATGCGCTCCGGCAGGCGCAGGGTGGCATCGCCCAGGCTGGCGACCGGCAGTCGTTCCGCATCCATGCCGAGCCGCTGGCGCAGCGACAAGCGGTGGCCGCTTTCCTCCTGCCCGGCGGCGCCCAGTTCGATGGCGCGGTCGCCGCCCAGGCTGCGGAACAGCACCGCCAGCATGGGCTTCACCTCGGCCAGCGTCACCGCGGCATCGGCGTGGCGGGGATAGGTGGCGACGTCGCCGACCATGCGGTGCCAGATCTTGCCGACCTGTTCCTCGAATTCCAGCCACTCGAACATGGCACGTTCCTCTTGCTCGCGGCGGAGGGGAGGGGCGGAGTCGCGCGCCCTCAGCCCAGGATGGCCGCCACTGCCTCGGCCAGGCCGTCCTTGACGTCGGCCTCGTCGGACAGGGGTTCGATGATGGCGGCGCGCACGCATTCGTTCAGCGGCCGGCCGGCCTTCAGCAGGGTGGCGCAGTAGACCAGCAGGCGGGTGGAGACGGCCTCTTCCAGGTCGACGCCCTTCAGGCTGCGGATGCGGCCGGCGAGGCCCACCAGCATGGCGGCGGTGTCGTGGTCGACGCCGGTTTCCGAAGCCACCACCTGGGCCTCCAGCTCCGGCTTCGGATAGCCGAAATCGAGCGCCAGGAAACGCTGGCGGGTGGAGGGTTTCAGGCTTTTCAGGACGTTCTGGTAGCCGGGGTTGTAGGACACCACCAGCATGAAGTTGGGTGGCGCCTCGATCAGCTCGCCGGTGCGGTCGAGCGGCAGGATGCGGCGGTCGTCGGTCAGCGGGTGCATGACGACGGTGACGTCCTTGCGCGCTTCCACCACCTCGTCCAGGTAGCAGATGCCGCCTTCGCGCACGGCGCGGGTCAGCGGCCCGTCCACCCACACGGTTTCGCCGCCCTTCAGCAGGTAGCGGCCGGTGAGGTCGGCGGCGGTCAGGTCGTCGTGGCAGGACACGGTATAGAGCGGCAGGCCGAGCCGCGCCGCCATGTGGGCGACGAAGCGGGTCTTGCCGCAGCCGGTCGGACCCTTCAGCAGCAGCGGCAGGCGGTGGCGGTGGGCCTGGCTGAACAGCTCGCACTCGCTGCCGGCCGGCAGGTAGAAGGGCACGTCGTTGGCGGGCTGGGTGATGGCCTGGGCGGCCAGGGTGGCGTCACGCATGACGGCCTCCGCGCAAAAGGGGTCGGTGAAAAAGAAGGACCGGCGCCGTTCGGGAGTTCAGGGCAGGGAACGGCGCCGGTCGAGGTAAAGGCCTTATGGTGTCACTCGGCCGGGGCCGCGTGCGGGGCCTGCGGGATGGTCCGGCGGGAGCCCATGGGCACCGCCAGCGACACCACGATCAGGATGGTCCCGATCAGGACCGCCAGGCCGGAGCCGAGGCGCATCCAGTAGAACATGGCCAGCGAGTCCTGCACCGACATGTAGTCGTCGCCGACGACACGCTGCAAATGGGTCTGCACCACACCGGCAAAGGTCAGGGCGAAGGTCATGAACACCATGCCGCTGGTGGTGATCCAGAAGCCGGCCTGGTTCAGGGCCTGGTTGTAGGGCTCACGCTTGATCAGGTAGGGCATGGCATAGGTGAACACGGCGATGTTCAGCATCACGTAGGCGCCGTAGAAGGCGAGGTGGCCGTGGGCCGCGGTGACCTGGGTGCCGTGGGTGTAGTAGTTGATCGGGGCGAGGGTGTGCAGGAAGCCCCACACGCCGGCGCCGATGAAGGCGATGACGGCGCACCCGAGCGACCACAGCAGCGCGGCCTTGTTCGGATGCTGGCGGCCGCCCTTCCACACCATGACGAAGGCGAAGACCACCATGGCGAAGAACGGAATGACTTCCAGCGTCGAGAAGACGGAACCGATCCACTGCCAGTACGCCGGGGTGCCGATCCAGTAGTAGTGGTGGCCGGTGCCCAGGATGCCGGTGAACAGCGACAAGGCGACGATGATGTAGAGCCACTTCTCGACCACTTCGCGGTCGACGCCGGTCAGCTTGATCATCAGGAAGGCCAGGATGGAGGCCATGATCAGTTCCCACACGCCTTCGACCCACAGGTGGACGACCCACCACCAGTACATCTTGTCGAGCGCCAGGTTGCCCGGGTTGTAGAAGGCGAACAGGAAGAAGATCGCCACGAACCACAGGCCGAGCATCAGCACGTTGGCGACGGCGGTCTTGCGGCCCTTCAGCAGCGTCAGCGTGCAGTTGTAGAGGAACATCAGCGCGACGACGACGATGCCGACCTTGATGGGCAGCGGCTGTTCCAGGAACTCGCGTCCCTCGTGGATGCCGAAGACGTAGCCGACCACGGCCAGCAGGGCGGCGACGAAGAACAGCCAGAACTGGACCAGGGCCAGCTTGGTGCTGTGCAGCTCGCTTTCCGTCTCTTCGGGCAGCAGGTAGTAGGTGGCGCCCATGAAGCCCATCAGCAGCCACACGATCAGCGCGTTGGTGTGGATCATGCGGATGACGTTGAAGGGCAACAGTTCGGACAGCAGGTTCGGCAACACGTACACGGTACCGGCCAGCACGCCGACGAGCACCTGCACCAGGAAGAGGGTCAGCGCGCCGCCGAAGTAGTAGAGCGCGACCTTTTGCGATTGGTATTTCATGACGAATGTCTCCGCTTTCCGGTGCGGTCGATCAGCCGGCTTCGTTCGGCGGCCAGTTCTGGTCGTCGATCTCGCTGGTCCACTTCAGGAAGTCGATCAGGTCATCCAGCTCCTGGTCGGAGAGGTTGAACTGCGGCATCTGGCGGCGGCCGGGCACGCCGGTCGGCTGGGCGGCGAACCACGCCTTCAGCGTCTCGCGGGCGCCTTCGGCATCGTCGGGGCCGCCGTAACGGTCCCACACGTTGGCCAGTTCCGGCGCGAAGTAGGCGCCTTCGCCCATGATCGTGTGGCAGTTGATGCAGGAATTTTTCTCCCACACATGCTTGCCGCGCACGACCGAGTCCGTCAGGTTCTCGGAATTGCTTGATGTATTGACGATGTACACATGGCTGTGTGCCGTCAGGGCGATGAAGATCGCCATGAAGAACAGCGTGCCCCCGTAGAAGATATTGCGGGCCGCCGATTTGGTAAGGCGTTCGGACATTGCGGTCCCCCAAGTAAGGATCAGGTCCCGGTCGACCCCGTGCCGCAGCGGCCCCTGGGTCATGGCGCCACATTAGGCCGTGGCGGCAAGAACTCCTTGACTGTGGTCAAGTGTCCGACCTGCGGGGTGAGCCTCTGCCGGCGTCAGGGCGCCAACGGCGGCCATTTCGGCGGCATCGGCCATCAACTGCGGGTCGGCGAGCGGCGCGTGCAGCCACAACCGGCGGCCGTCGACGAGGAAGGGGCCGACCGCTTCACCGGACGGTGTCACCAACGGCGTGCCGGCTGGCAGACCGAAGGCGGACGGCACGTCCAGGCGGGCATGGCGGCCCCGGGCGGCCAGCATGACGCAGGCGACAACGCTGCCGCCGAGTGGCAGGCGGCGCCACTCGGCAAGGCGGGGTGCGTGCTCCAGGAACACCGTATGGGCGGAGCGGCAGACGGTGGCCCCGCCGAGGGCATGGGCGAGATGCTCCGCCGCTCGGTCACCGGCGGTGGCGCTGGCGGCGCCGTGGGCCACCACCAGCAGGTCTGGCGGCGTGTCGGCGGTGTCTGCGACATGACCGAGCAACGCCTCCACATGGGCTGTCACCACGGGCGAGCCACCGAGCGCCGGCAGCACCCGGATATCAGCCAGGTGACGGCCGTGAGCGGCGACCACGGCGGGGATGCGTTCGGCCGCGAAGCGGCCGTCGCCGGCCAGATGCGGCACCAGCAGCGCCTTGCGGCCGGGCGGGAGAGCGGCGAGAACCTCGGAGAGGGCCGGCTGGCCCTTGATGACAGCGGCGGCGGCGCGGAAGCGGCCACGGCGGGCGATCTCGGCGGCCACGGCGACGGTGGCGCCGGCGGCGGCCGGATCGGTGTCGGAGCCATGCCCGACCACGATCACCACCGGATCGTGCAAGGGGCGGGTCAGGGAATGGGTCATGCGGTGGTGTCCTCCCCCGGTCATGCTGGGTGGGTGTGCCGCCAGGGTGTGGCCGCCGCGACGCCGCCGCTTTGACTGCGATCAAGACCGGTCTTGACCAACCTCAAGGGCGACCGCGACGGCATCGCGCAAGGTGACGGCCTGATCGCACCGCCGTGAGGGACCGCCGCCATGGACTACACCGCCTTCTTTCAGGATCGCATCGCCGCGCTGAAGGCCGAGGGCCGCTACCGCGTGTTCGCCGAACTGGCCCGCCAGGCCGGCAGCTTCCCGGCCGCCACCCGCTTCGTCGACGGCGAGCCGCGCCCGGTGACGGTGTGGTGCAGCAACGACTACCTGGGCATGGGCCAGCACCCGGAGGTGCTCGCCGCCATGCATGGCGCGGTGGACGAATGCGGTGCCGGCGCCGGCGGCACCCGCAACATCTCCGGCACCAGCCGTCATCACGTCGCCCTGGAGCGCGAGCTGGCGAGCCTGCACGGCAAGGAGGCGGCGCTGGTGTTCACCTCCGGCTACACCGCCAACCTGACGGCGCTGTCCACCCTTGGCGCCCTGATGCCCGACTGCCTGATCCTCTCCGACGAGCTGAACCACAACAGCATGATCGAGGGCATCCGCCATTCGCGCGCGGAAAAGGTGGTCTTCCGCCACAACGACCTCGACCACCTGGAACGTCTGCTGGCCGCCCAGCCGCGCGACCGTGCCAAGCTGATCGCCTTTGAAAGCGTCTACAGCATGGACGGCGATTTCGGCCCCATCCGCGAGATTTGCGACCTGGCCGACCGCTACAACGCGCTCACCTACCTTGATGAAGTCCACGGCGTCGGCCTTTACGGCAACCACGGCGCCGGCGTGGCGGAGCGCGACGGCGTGATGGACCGGGTGGACATCATCCAGGGCACTCTCGCCAAGGCTTTCGGCGTGGTGGGCGGCTATGTCGCCGCCAAGCCGGAAATCTGCGATGCCATCCGTTCCTACGGCCAGGGCTTCATCTTCTCCTCCGCCCTGCCGCCGGCGGTGGCGGCGGCGGCGCGGGCCAGCGTGTCGGTGGTGCGTCGCACCCCCTCCCTACGGGAAACCCACCAGGAGCGGGCGGCGACCCTCAAGCACCTGCTGCGGGAATGGCGCCTGCCGGTGATGCGCAGCCCGAGCCACATCGTGCCGGTGCTGGTGGGCGACGCGGCGCGCTGCAAGCTGGCGACCGACATGCTGCTGGACGATTTCGGCATCTACATCCAGCCCATCAACTATCCCACCGTGCCGCGCGGCACCGAGCGTCTGCGCTTGACCCCCAGCCCGCAGCACGATGATCTACAGATGCGCCGGCTGGTGGAGGCGTTGGCCGCCGTCTGGCGCCGTCTCGATCTCAAGGCCGCCGCCTGAGTAGTCCACTCCGGAGCACCCCGTTCCCGCCTCTCCCCGCCAGAAGGAGCGCCGCCATGACCCTTCGCCGTACCCTGTGGACCGGCCTTGGCAGCGTCTTCCTGGCCGTGGCGGTGGCCGGCGTGGCACTGCCGGTGCTGCCGACCACGCCCTTCGTGTTGCTGGCCGCCTGGGCCTTCGCCAAGGGCAGCCCGCGATTGGCGGTACGGCTGGAGGCGCATCCGCGCTTCGGCCCGATCCTTGCCGACTGGCGGACCCACCGGGTGATCCCAACCCATGCCAAGGTCATCGCTTTGGCCATGATGGCGGCCACCCTGGTTCACCTGATCGCCTTCTCCGCCGCGCCCCTGGCCGGCGTTGCCGCCGCCGCCGGCCTGATGGCCGCTGGCGCCCTGTTCATCGTGTCATGTCCGGGCCGCGCGCCCGCCAAGGAAGGTCGTGAATGACTGCCCCCATCTTCTCCCGTCCCGACTGGGTCGATGCGGTTGATGCCGATCCGGTGGCGGACATCGACGTCAGCCGTCTGCTGGCGAGCGGCGGCGATCCTTTCGGTGTGCTGACCCGGACCGCCGCGATGGTGGAAGCAGGGCGCGGCATGGTGGTCGTCGCTCCCTTCGATCCGGTGCCGTTGCGCGACTTGCTGGCCGGCGAGGGCTTCGAGAACCACGTCGAGGCGCTGGCCGACGGGCGTTTCCGGGTCCGCTTCCTGCGTGCCGGCGGTTGCGAGGCGGCCGTTGCCGCACCGCGTGCGCCGGTGCCTGCCACCGCCGATGCGGAGGCCGACGCGCCCCGCAAGTTCTGGATGGAGGACGATGGCCTGCATCTGGATGTGCGCGGTCTGCCGCCGCCCCGGCCAATGCTGGAGGTGCTGCGGGTTCTCGACGGCGGCGCCCATGCGCAACCGCTGATGGTTCATGTGCCGCAGTTTCCGGTCCATCTGATCCCGGAACTGGAGGATCGCGGCTGGAGCTACGAGATCATCGCCGAGGCACCCGGTCACATCGTTCTGCGCCTGGTGCCGGAGGATCTCTGATGTCCGTCGTGCCCCTGGCGGGGGCGGAGCAGCGTCTGTTGCACCCCCTGGTCCCCGTCGCCTTTTTCGGTCTGGCGCTGCTGTCGCACATCGCCCTGTGGGTGCTCGCCGCCCTGTTCCCGGCCGAGGTCACCGCCGTTGGCGGACCAGGGCCGGGACTGGCGGCGGTCCACACGCTCACCCTCGGGGTTCTGGCAACGACGGCGCTTGGCGCCGTGCTCCAGATCCTGCCGGTGACGACGCAGCAGACCGCGCCGAGGCCGGTGCTCGGCTGGCTGGTGTTCGCCGCCGTGGCCGGTGGCAGCCTTTTGCTGGTGGCCGGTTTCCTGATCTTTGCCGTGCCGCTGCTGGTGGCCGGGGCAGGGGCGGCGGTGATCGGCCTTGTGCTGTTCGCTGCTTTGCTGGCCCGCCTGCTGGTGCGAGCGCGACAATCGGCGCTGGCCGATACCTTGCCGGCGGTGTGGCTGGCGCTGGTCTGTCTGTTGGCGGTGGTGGTGCTGGCCGCGCTGCTTGCTCACGATTACCGGCTTGCCCTGCTGCCCGACCATGCGGCGACCGCTGCCGCCCATGCGGTGCTGGCGGCCTATGGCTTCATGGGATTTCTGGTGATCGGGTTCAGCCATGTGCTGGTGCCGATGCTGGCGGTGGCAGAGCCACCGCCGCCGGGCAGTGGCCGACCGGCGTTGATGCTGGCGGCGCTCGGCCTGTCGCTTGCCGCTGGCGGGCTTCTGCTGCTGGTGCCGCTGGCGGTGTGGGCCGGTAT
>JAEWWF010000184.1 GCA_023396465.1 Pseudomonadota bacterium | reverse complement strand
CGGGTCAGCGGCTTGTACTTGATGCGGTGCGGCTGGTCGGCCTCGGCGCCCAGGCGGCGCTTGCGGTCGGCCTCGTAGTCCTGATAGTTGCCCTCGAACCATTCGACGTGGCTGTCGCCCTCGAAGGCCAGGATGTGCGTCGCGATGCGGTCGAGGAACCAGCGATCGTGCGAGATGACCACGGCGCAGCCGGGGAAGTCCAGCAGCGCCCCTTCCAGGGCCCGCAGGGTGTCGAGGTCGAGGTCGTTGGTCGGTTCGTCGAGCAGGATGACGTTGGCGCCGGACTTCAGCATCTTGGCCAGATGCACGCGGTTGCGCTCGCCGCCCGACAGCTGGCCGACGCGCTTCTGCTGGTCGGGGCCGCGGAAGTTGAACTGACCGACGTAGGCGCGGCTCTGAATCTTGCGCACGCCCAGGTCAAGCTCGTCGAGGCCGCCGGAGATTTCCTCCCACACGGTCTTCTTGTCGTCCAGGCTCTCGCGGCTCTGGTCGATGTAGCCGAGCTTCACCGTCTCACCGACCCGAAGAGTGCCGGCGTCCGGCTCTTCCTTGCCCGTGATCATCTTGAACAGCGTGGTCTTGCCGGCGCCGTTGGGGCCGATGATGCCGACGATGCCGCCCGGCGGCAGCTTGAACGACAGGTCTTCGATCAGCAGGCGGTCGCCGAAGGACTTGGTCAGCCCTTCCGCCTCGATCACCACGCCGCCCAGGCGCTCACCCGGCGGAATGACGATCTGCGAGGCGTCGGGGGCCTTGTTGCGGGCCTCGGCCACCAAGCTGTCGAAGGCGGTGATACGCGCCTTGCTCTTGGCCTGACGGGCCTTCGGGCTGGAGCGGATCCACTCCAGTTCGGCGCTGATGGTGCGCTGGCGGGCGGCTTCCTCGCGCTGTTCCTGCTCAAGCCGCTTCTGCTTCTGCTCCAGCCAGCTGGAGTAGTTGCCCTCGTAGGGGATGCCGCGGCCGCGGTCCAGTTCGAGAATCCAGCCGGTGACGTTGTCGAGGAAGTAACGATCGTGGGTGACCAGCACGACGGTGCCGGTGTAGTCGCGCAGGAACCGTTCCAACCACGCCACCGACTCGGCGTCCAGGTGGTTGGTCGGTTCGTCGAGCATGAGCATGTCGGGGTGCGACAGCAGCAGGCGGCACAGCGCCACGCGGCGCTTCTCGCCGCCCGACAGCTTGGTGACGTCGGCATCCGGCGGCGGGCAGCGCAGGGCGTCCATGGCGATCTCGACGCGGCGGTCGAGTTCCCAGGCGTCGGCGGCGTCGATCTTTTCCTGCAATTCGCCCTGCTCGACCATCAGCGCGTTCATCTCGTCATCGGAGATGTCAGGGTCGGCGAACTTCATGGAGACTTCCTCGAAGCGCACCAGCAGGTCTTTCACCGCGCGGACGCCGTCGAGCACGTTCTCAAGCACCGACTTGGAGGTATCGAGTTCCGGCTCCTGCGACAGATAGCCGACCTTGACGCCATCCGCCGCCCAGGCCTCGCCGCCGAAGTCCTTGTCGATGCCGGCCATGATCTTCAGCACCGTCGACTTGCCGGCGCCGTTGGGGCCGAGCACGCCGATCTTGGCGCCGGGCAGGAACGACAGCGTCAGCCCCTTCAGAATCTCGCGGCCGCCCGGATAGATCTTGGTCAGGCCCTTCATGACGTAGATGTACTGATATGCGGCCAAGGAAACCTCCGGCGCTGAAAATCTCGGATGAACGGATTGTCGCGGTTTTACCGCGTTGCCGCCGCCGGTTCAACGCCGCCGGCTGTTCACCGGTCGCCGCGGGAGAGGCCCGGCCGCAAATCCGGCGGCCGGGCCCTGCCGTCAGTTGGCGACCTGCACCACCGTCAGGCGGCCGTCCAGCCGGGCGCCGGCCTCGGGCGTCAGGGTGCCGAGGTCGCGGATGCGGGAGACCACCTCGTTGCGGTAAACGAAGCCGGTGTCGCGGCGGGGCAGCGCCGTCAGGTCGAAGCCGACGATGTCGCCGGGCACGCCGGCGCTGATGGTGCGGCCGTTCCACGCTTCCGAGAAGCCGCCGTTGCCGACGTAGCTGCCGAAGGCGACGCGGAAGGTCTTGTCCTTCACCTGCTCCAGCGGCGTGCCATGGATGGTGACGTCCACCGCCCGCGCCTCGGCGGTGGCGGCGCCCAGGGCGATGGTGTAGCGCAAGGCCGACGAGAAATGCAGGAAGCCGCGGCTGACGTAGCCGGTCAGGTCGAGGGACGCCGCTTCCTCCGGCCGCACGATGCGCTTGGCGTTGGAGTCGAGCATCGCCTGGATCTGGGCGCCGGTCATCTCGACGATGATGACGGAATCGGTGAACGGCATCACCTCGAACCAGTCGGAGAAGGTCAGCGGTCCGCTGGCCGGGATGCCCTTCACCAAGCCGGTGGCGTTGAACCCGGCGATATCCACCGCGCCATTGGGGAAGGAGGCGGAGCGCGCCACCAGCAGGTCGTTCATCAGGTTGGCGATGGGCGTCTCGCCGATGTAGCGGCGGGCGAGCGTGGTGTCGGTCGACACCGCATCGTCGGCGGCCATGGTGGCGATGGGCTCGGCCAGCACACGGTCGAGGCGCACCCGCAGCGGGTCGATCACCAGGGTCTGGAACTCGGCGTCCCAGTCGCCGTCATGCTGGAGGGCGGCATACTTCTCGTCGCCCGGCTGAACGCGGGCATCAGCCTTCTTGATGGCGATGAGGCCGGCTTCCGGGCGATCGAGCGCCACGGCGGCGAGGCAGGCGACCAGATCGGCGCTGAAGCGGCCGAGGTGGCTGCCGTGGCCGCCGGCCTGCAACACCGGCACGCCGGCGAAGACTTCCTTCAGGCCATCGGTGTTGAGGGCGGTGTGGGTGTGGCCGCCGACCAGAACCACCGGCGTCTTGACCAGGCTGCCGGCCAGTTCGGCGACGGCGCTGTCGCCCTCACCAATGCGGCGCTCGGCGCCCGCCTTGCCGGAGCGGTCGGTGCCGGCGCCGTAGCCCAGATGGGTGAGCAGAACCACCATGTCGGTGGCCTCGGCCAGCGGCGGCAGCAGGGCCTTCACCGTCTCCAGCGGGCTGGCGATGGCGATGCCGGCGTTCTCCGCCGTGCCGAGGCGGGTGTCCTCGGCGGTGGTCAGGCCGATGACGCCGATGCGCACGCCGTTGACCACGGCGATGAAGGCGGCGTGATAATGCTCGCCGGCCCGCACCACGTCGGAGCCGGTGACGTTGGCGGACAGAATCGGCAGCAGGGGCGCGGAGTCGATCCAGGTGGCCAGCATGGCGGCGCCGCGGTCGAACTCATGATTGCCGAGCACCGCCATGTCGACGCCGGCCAGGGTGTAGGCGGTATAGGCCGGATCGACCACGAATTCCCTTGGGGTGAAGCCGGTCAACTCGTCGAACACACCGCCGGTGTGATCGTCACCGGCCGACAGGAACAGCACGATGTCGTCCTCGCCGACCTCGGCCCGGGCGGCCCGCACCGCCTTGACCATCTGGCTGAAGCGGTGGGTGTCGCCGCGCTTGGCATGGGGCTCGGTCAAGTAATTGTGCAGGTCGTTGAAGTGAAACAATGTCAGCCGCCGCGTGTCGCCGGGCCGCAACGCCGGCGCCGGCAGAGCCTCGTTGGCGGCGGGCAGCAGCCGCACCGGCGTGCCGTCGAGCACCGGGCCGTTGACGGCGTAAAGGGTGTCGATGACGCCGTAGGGATTGACCGGCAGCCGCTCCACCATCAGATCCCCGGCCAGCGCCGGCAGCGCCGCCAGACCCAGCGACAGGCCAAAGGCCGCCGCCGCACCACGCAAGGTTAACCACTCCATGGGCTCTCTCCCGATTTGGTTGAGAGGGAGAGATGATCGAAAGCCCCCTGTTACGGGTGTTAAAGTTGGGTGAATTTCTAATGTATGCTGGCGGGAGCAGGTATACCGCCCCGATACTTACTTGAGGTTATTTCTCGCCGTTAGAAAATGCCGGTGATTTTACCGGATTTGCGCCACCGGCGCCCGGCGACCGACCACCACCGTCATCGCCACGGCGGCGGCGAACAGCGGCGTGGCGGCGTCGATGTGCTCGCCCAACAGCAGCCCGGCGGCGGCGATGGACAGGAACGGCATCAGAAGCATGATCTGCGCCACCCGCGCTGTGCCGCCCATCTCCAGCCCGCGATACCAGGCGAAGAACGCAAGAAACTGACTGATGGCGCCAAGGTAGAGCAGGCTGACCAGGGCCGGGGGGCTGGCCTCGAAGGCAGCCGCCGGCACTGCCAGCGGCGTCGCCACCGCCAGCACCGGAGCCGCCAGCACCAGTCCCCAACTGATGGTCTGCCAGCCGCCCAAGCGCCGCGTCAGCCGGGCGCCGCAGGCGTAACCGACGCCGCCCGCCGTCACCGCCGCCAGCAGGGCGCCATCTCCGGCCTGCAAGGTCCCGCCGCCGTCGCGCAGGGCGTAGGCGAGCACCAGCGCCGATCCGGCGGCGGCACTGGCCCAGAACAGCGGCGACGGCCGCTCGCGGTTGATCGGCACCGCCATCAGGGCGGTCATCAGCGGCAGCAACCCGGCCACCACCGAGCCATGGGCGGCCGGCAGATCGCGCATGGCGATGGCGGCCAGCAGCGGATAGCCGAACACCACCCCAGCGGTCACCCCCAGCAGGTCCGGCAGGTCGGCGCGCGACGGCAGCGGCGGCCGCACCACCAGCACGGCGATCACCGCCAGCACCGCCGCCACGTCGAGCCGCAGCAGCGTCACCGGCACCGCCCCCAACTCCACCACAGCCACCCGCGTCGCCGGCAGGGTGAGCGAAAACCCCAGCACACCAAGGCCGCCCAACAGCGCCCCCATTCTGTCCCGTCGCATGTCACGTCTCCACGAACATCTGCCGCCATGGTAGGCGGACGGCGACCGTGGTACAGATACAGAGCCGGTGAGACTGGCCTATAACAGAAAGGCGTGAGATGGAGGCATTGGTCTACGAAACCGTCGCCGCCCGCCTGGCGGCGGCCATCGACGACGGCACCTATGGCCCCGGCGACCGCCTGCCGAGCGTGCGGGCGTTGGCGCGGCGGGAGGGCATCAGTCCGATGACGGCGC
>JAEWWF010000171.1 GCA_023396465.1 Pseudomonadota bacterium | reverse complement strand
GGCCACTGGTGACGGGGTGGCGGTGCTCGCCTTCGGCCCGGCCGCAGTCGACGAAGGTCGCATTGCTCCCGTCCTGCATCGGGCGGCGGTGCCGTGGCGATGGCAGGCGCTGCCATCCCTGACGGTGGCGCGATTGCAACGGGCGACGGATTTTCCCCATGCCGTTCTGGTCCTGCCGGTCGATACGGCCATGACTCTTGGCCTATCGACGGCGGATGTACTTGACCACCTCTCCTGCTCCGTCCTATTGGTCCGCTGACCCGACGGCGGGACCATGCGTGGCCCGTCCGGTGTCGCAATCAACAATCATCATTTCGGGGACAGGGTCCGGCCATGCCGCTGATCGAGTGGAACAACGACTGGATGATCGGTCATCCTACCATCGACTTCGACCACCAGACGCTGGTGAACATCACCAACCAACTCTACGACATGCGGCGGGCGCCCAAGGTCAGCAACGTTCAGGTCGCCCAGTGCATGGACCAGTTGGTGCAATACGTCGAACGCCACTTCAAGCGCGAGGAGGACATCTTCGCCGCGACCAAGTACCCCCTGGCCGACGGGCACAAGAAGATGCATCGCGAACTGGAACGGGTGGCACGCGAGATCGCCGACCTCTACCGCCGCGAACCCGACCTGCTCAACCTCAACGAAGTAATCGAGTTCCTGCGCCGCTGGCTGATCGATCACATCGCCAAGCACGACATGGGCTACAAGCAGTACCTGCCCTGAGGAGACGGCGGCCGGCCCGAGCGCGGGCCGCCTTCTACAGCACGATGGTGACCGTGGTGCCATGGCCCGACTCGGAGACGAGCCGCAGATCGTGACCCAGCAGGTCCACCGCCTGACGCACGATGGTCAGCCCAAGCCCGAAACCGCGCGAGAAATCGCGCGCCGGGTTGTCGACCTGGAAAAACTCGTCGAATACCCGCGCCTGAAGCTCGGCGGCGATGCCGATCCCGGTATCGGCCACCCACACCGCCACGCGCCCCTCGGCATCGACCTCGGCGCCGAGGGTGATGGTGCCGGCGTGGGTGTACTTGACCGCGTTGGACAGCAGGTTCTGGACGACGCGGCGGAACAGCAGCGGATCGGTTCCCGCCGTCAGCGCCGCCGGTGTGTCGAGGGCGAACGCGAGCGGTTTCTCGCAGCCGGCGCGGGCGCTTGCCATGGCGTCGTGCAGCAGCGGCACCAGATCGACCTCCTCGCGGTGAACCTCCATGATGCCGGCGGTAAGACGGCTGTAATCCATGATGGCGGAGATGAAATCGGTCATCACCCGCGCCGCCTGCCGGATGTCCTGCGCCACCTCCTTCACCATCGCCGGCGGCAGGTCGCGCTTGGCCAGACGGTCGGCCATCAAGGTAACCACCTGCACCGGCTGACGCAGATCGTGGCTGGCGGCGGCCATCAGACGGCTTTTGGCGGCACTGGCCTCGCGGGCGGCATCCAGGGCGGCGGCGCGGGCCCGCAGGGCCTCCTCGCGGGCGGTGACGTCGGTGAGACTGAAGATGCGGCCGCCGCCGTCGGCCCCGAGCCCGACGGCGGCCGGCGGCAGTTCGGCGCCGCCGACGTCCATCTCCAGCCAGCCGCCGTCCAACTGTTCCAACCGCACCGTCACCGGCTGGGCGATCTGGCCACGCACCATCAGACGCACCACAGGACGGTTCTCGGCCGCGAACAGGGTATCGAGGCCGGCGCCTTGCAGGTCGGGCAGGGAGCCGCCGCCGGCCCGGAACCGCAGCAGCGCAGGATTGGCGTAAAGGATACGCCCGACGCCATCGACCTCCACCAGTCCGTTGGGCACCGCATCGGTGATACCGCGAAACAGGGCATCGGCGGCCTGTCGGTCGATGCGCCAGCCGCCCCACAGGATCAACCCGCCCGCCGCCAGCGCCGCCAGCACCACCGCCGCACGGTCACGCAACCAGGCGCGGGTGATGGCGCGCACGTCGATCACCTGCACCAGCTGCAAGCCGTGGCGGACATCGCTGATTTCGACCTGCCGCTTGCCGGGCCGGTGCGCCGCCATGTCGGCGGCGGCGGCGGCGGCGGCGGTTCCGGCGATGGCGGCACCCTCGGTGACGACCATCAGAACCTCGCCCTCCTGATTGCTCAGGATGAAGGTGGACGAGGGCAGCACCGCCGCCTGCAACCCATCGCTGAACAGGGTCGGATCGACACTGGCGAACAGGTAGAAGGGCTGCCCATCCTCGATGAGCATGCCGCGCACCAGATCGACCCGCCGCAACCAGGGCAGCGGTCCAGCCATGACGGCGGAGACGTGCAGCCGCGTCAGGCCGGCGGTGGACGGCACCGGAATGCGATCCATCACCGTCGTCGGCAGACCGGCGGCGGCCAGAATGACGCCATTCTGGTCGGTGAGCGCCACGTGACCGACCCGCAGGCTATCGAGCGTGCCCGGCGTCACCCACGACAGACTGGCGCCGGCGCCCTCGCGGGTCGTCACCATCACGGCGGCGGCGAAGAAGGTGCTGATTGACTGCAAGGGGGTGAGAATATCGGAATAGGCCCGCTCCATGGCGGTATCGGCGCGGCCGAACATCAGCCCCAGGTGCTTGCGATGATCGTCGACCAGGAACAGCCCCGTCACCACCAACAGCGCCGTGACAATGACCGCGCCGGCCGCCGTCGCCGGCCATCGCAACAGCAGCCGGCCACGCCGGCCGCTGCCGGCGGCGGCACGGGCGGCGGCGTCAGGCGACGACGGCCGCGGTTCGCTGTCCATGAGCACCAATTCCCATTGGGCATTTCGCTACCAGCAGAAATACCATAAAAGTGAAGCGTCTCTCGCGTCTTTCGCTCTGTCTGGGGATATACAACCGTGTCCGGCCGCCGCCGTCGTTGTCGCAGGATCATGCCGCAGCATCCTGCCATTGCCTTGGCCATTGCCCTGGCCGTGACCCCGGCACTGCTGCTGCTGCCGGCCATCGCCGCCGCCCAGCCGGTGGAGAGCAGCCGGCCGCGCCACACCATTGATCTGGTGCTGTTCCGCGGTTGCGAGGATGCCTGTCGCGGTTTCATCGACTGGTTCTCCAACCGCAACATCGCTGTCGACATCCGCCAGCACGACGCCGCCCAGTCCATGGATCGGCTGGAGGAAATCGTCGCCAGCCTTCGCGCCGCCCCGCCCGACCTGGTGGTCACCTGGGGAACGCGCACCGCCCAGGCGGTGTTCGGACCGGCCGACGCGGTCGATCCGGCGGTGCATGTGGTGGGGGTGCCGGGAGTGTTCATGGTGGTGTCACAGCCGGTGGCCTCTGGACTGGTCCGCGACCTGACGGCGCCCGGCCGGCCGCTGACCGGCAGCCTTTACCTGACCGACGTGCGGGAGCAGTTGGACACCGCCACCGCCTACTTCGGCAGCCGCCGCACCACACCGTGGGACCGCACCGACGGCATCAGCCATATCGGCACGCTCTACAATCCGGCCGAGCCCAACGCGCTGATCAATATCGATCAGCTGACCGAGGAAACCCGCCGTCGCGGCCTCAGCCTCACCGCCTTGCCGGTGCCGCTGGATGACACCGGCGTTCCGTCGGCGCAGGATATCGCGCGGCTGGTGGCGGATCTGGCGTCCGCCGGTGTCGACCTGATTTACCAGCCGGCCGACACCTTCCTCAACGTAAACCGCCACCCGCTGACGGCGGCGGCACTCAGCCTGCGGCTGCCGGTGCTGGCAGCCGGCGAGGCACCGGTGCGCAGCGGCCATGCGCTGCTCGGCCTCGTCTACCGCTATCACGACATCGGCCGCCTGACGGCGCGGCTGGCGCATCGGGTGCTGGAAGGCGCCGACCCCGCCAGCATCCCCATCGTCGCGCCGCCGCAACCGGCCCTGATCGTCAATCAGGCGACGGCCGAGGATCTGGACCTGCCACCGGGGCCGGCCATGGCCCGCTTCATCGAGTTCGTGCGGCCGTGAGTCCCCGCTGCCGGATGGCGGCGGACGGCCTCAGGCACGCAGATGATCGGCGAAGGTGGCGCCCGCGTAGTCGGTGCGGAACAGCCCGGCTTCGGCCAGGCGGGGAACCAGCGCCTCGAACACCAGCCGCAGGCAATCGACCGAGCCGCCGGGCACCGCGATGAAGCCGTCGATGGCCCCCGCCTCGGCCCACTCGGTGATCTCGGCGACGGCATCGTCCACCGTGCCGATGATCCGCCAATGGGCCGATCCGATGACCTCCGGCCGTGTCAGCAGTTCCGCCACCGTCGGCTGCTCCCGTTCGATCAGGCGGCGCAGCAAGGTGAAATGGGTGCGGCTGCGCACCGGTCCGCCCGTCTCCGGGATGTCGGCCAGAGTCAAACGGCGGTCCTGCGGCCACTGCGACAGATCGATCCCCAGCAGGCGTTTGGCCGAGGCGATCCGGCGTGCAGCATCCATGCCGGCATAGGTGGCGGCGAACAGGTCGTTGGCTTCCGCCCGCGTCGGGGCCAGGAACAGGCTGAGACCGGGCAGCACGCGAATGGCCTCGGGCGACCGGCCATGCCCTTCCGCCCGCCGCCGCAGGTCGCGGCGGATTTCAAGGGCGGCGTCCTTGTCGGGGGCGGAGGCGAACACGGCATCGGCCACCGAGGCGGCGAAGGTCCGCCCGGCCGGCGACGACCCCGCCTGGACCAGCGGTATCGGGCTGTCGCTCCAGGCCGGCAGGTTGAGCGGCCCCTTCACCGACAGGAACGGCCCCTCGTGGTCGATGGGGTGGACCTGCGACGGATCGGCATAGACGCCGCTGGCGCGGTCCATGCGCAGGGCCGTGCGCGGATAGCTGTCCCACAGGCGGCGGACGACATCGGTGAATTCGGCGGCACGGGCGTATCGCTCCTCCGCCGACGGCATCGCCGGCATGCCGAAATTCTCGTGCCCCTCCAAGGCGGTGACGATGTTCCAGCCGGCCCGCCCCTGGCTGATCCAGTTCAAGGACTGGATCTGGCGGGCGACCACGTAGGGCGGGAAGAAGGTGGTGGAGACCGTCGACAGCAACCCGATGCGGCTGGTCTCGCGGGCGATGGAAGCCAGCAGAACCGTCGGATCAAGGCTGCCAAAGCCGGGGCCGGACGGCAGCGCGGCGGTATCGAGGAACAAGGTGTCCGGCCGGAACACGAAATCGAGCTTCGCCGCCTCCGCCGCCTTGGCGATGGCGATGTGGAAATCGCTGCCGTAAGTGCCCTCCACATCGCTGTCGGGGCGGCGCCAGCCGTCTCCGTTCAGCCAGGTGGGAGCGAGCGACATGCCGATATGCAGGGTTCTGCGGGTGCCCATGAGCGTGATCCTCCTCGCCACCGTTCCACAATGCGGAATCGCAATCCAATATCAATAGCGGTTGCGGGACTGTATATTCTGGCTTAGGGTTCGCGCAAGAGCCATGGAGCGGGGCGTCACGCCGGTGCTGTGTACAAAGGAGATTGCCGCGTCCTACGGGAAGACCCGCGTGCTGCGGGGCGTGTCGATCGGGTTCAGGCCGGGCCGCCTGACCGCCCTGGTCGGCCCCAATGGGTGCGGCAAGTCGACGCTTCTGAAGGCGATCATGGGCTTCGTGCCGGTGGACGAAGGGTGCGTCACCCTGGACGGCCACCCCATCCAGACCATCGGCCGCCGGGCGCTGGCCCGGCGCATCGCCTACCTGCCGCAGGAAAGCCACTGCCCCGATTACCTGACGCTGGGCGAGTTGATCGAACTGTCGGGCTACGCCCGTTATTCGCTCCTCGGCGGACCCACCGCGCGCGACCGGGCACTGTTCCAGACGGCCCTCACCACTGTCGGCCTGGCCGATCTGGCGCACCGCCGGGTCAACTCGCTGTCCGGCGGCCAGCGGCAACGGGCGTGGGTGGCCATGGTGCTGGCGCAGGACGCCGACATCGTGCTGATGGACGAGCCGGTCAATCACATCGACATCAAGTTCCAGTATTCGGTTCTCGCCATCATCCGCGACCTGACGGTGATCCGCGGCACGACCGTCATCGCCGTGCTGCACGACCTCAACCTGACGGCCGCCTTCGCCGACGACGTGATCATGCTGCGCGACGGTCAGGTGGTGGCGGCCGGGCCGGTGGCCGATACCCTCACCGCCCCGGTTGTGGCGCGGGTGTTCGACCTGGAGGCCGATATCTTTCAGCGCGAGGGCCGTCTGGTCTGCCTGCCGCGGGTGGCCACCGCACAACCGGCGGCCCCATGAGACGGCGCGGGGCCTTCCTGATCGGGGCGGTCGTCGTCGTCCTCGTCGCGCTGGTCGCCAATCTGGCCGTGGGGGCCGGAGAAACCGGCCTGCGCCATGTGCTGGCGACGGCGGTGGCCTATGACCCCGACGATTTCGACCACCACATCATCGTCTATCAACGCCTGCCCCGCGCCCTGATCGCCCTTTACGTCGGCATGCTGATGGCCTGCGGTGGGCTGGTGCTTCAGGGCCTGACCCGCAACCCGCTGGCCTCGCCCTCGACGCTTGGCATCAACGCCGGCGCCGCCCTGTTCGTGGTGGCCGGAGCGTTCGTGTTCGATCTTGGCATGGCCGGACTTGGAGTGGCGGCGCTGGCCGGCGGCATCGGTGGGTTCCTGAGCGCCGTCGCCGTCGCCCGGCTCGCCGGACACTCCACCGATCCGCGCGGCCTGACGCTCATTCTCTCCGGTGCCTTGGTCTCCATGCTGTTCATCGGCATCGCCAATGCCTTCCTGTTGTCCGACCCGGCACGCCGCAGCGACTTCCTCGCCTGGATCACCGGCAATATCAATCACGTCTACATCGACCGCCTGTACGACACCTGGTGGCTCGGCGGGCTCTCCCTGCTGACGCTGGGCGTGCTGGCGCGGCCCCTGACCCTCATCACCCTGGGCGCCGAAAAGGCGGCATCGGCCGGGGTGAGCGTGGTTTGGGTCACCCGACTGGCCTTGGCCGCCGTCATCGTCGGCGCCAGTTCCGCCGTCGCCATCTGCGGCCCGGTGGCCTTCGTCGGCCTGGTGGTGCCGCACATCGTCCGTCCCTTCGTCGGCGCCGGCTTCGGCCTTGGGCTGCCCGCCGCCGCTCTCACCGGTGGCGCCGTCTGCCTGATCGCCGACCTCGCCGCCCGTCACGCCTTCGCTCCCTACGTGCTGCATACGGGGGTCATCCTCGACTTGCTGGGCGGGCTGGTGTTCGCGGTGATCGCCAAGCGGTTCTACCTGACCCCGGACAGCGGAAGACCATCATGATCCTCACCCGCGCCCTCGACGGACGCCGGGTTCTGCGCACCCGCCGGGGATTGCAGATACGCCTTGGCAACCTCGCCGCCGCCGTAACCCTGGCGGTCGCCACCGTGGTCCTGGCGGTGGTGTCGCTGGGGATCGGCGCCATCGCCATCCGGCCCAACGATCTGCTCGCCGCCGTGTTCGGCCGGGCGCTTCCCGACGATCAAGCCTTCGCCCTGTGGGACGTGCGCCTGCCGCGCCTCCTGATGGGGTTCATGGCCGGTTGGTGTGTCGCCATGACCGGCGCCGTCCTCCAGTCGCTGGCCCGCAACCCACTGGCCGACCCCGGCCTGTTCGGGCTCAACCAGGGCTCCATGGTGGTCATCATGCTGCTGCTGGTGTTCGTCCCCGACGCCCCGCGCGGCCTGATCCCCTTCGCGGCCGTGACCGGCGGATTGGGCGTGGCGGTGTTGCTTCTTTGGCTGGTTGGCGGCGGACGGACCAGCGGCCTTGCCATCCTGCTGATGGGGATCGCCATCGAGACCGTGCTGTCGTCGGTCGGGTCGATCCTCATCCTCTATACCCCGCGCGAAACGTCCTACGCGCTGTCGGACTGGATGGCCGGCTCACTGTTCCAGGCCAGCCTGACGACGACGGCGATCTTCGCGCCGTGGTTCCTGCTGAGTGTGCCGGCGGCGATCCTGATCGGGCGGGCTCTGCGCTGCTACGACCTCGGCGCCGAGACCGCCATGGCCCTGGGCGAGCCGGCGACATGGACCCGACCGCTGCTGCTGGTGCTGTCGGTGCTGCTGAGCGCGGCCGCCGTGACGGCGGTCGGGCCGTTGGTGTTCCTGGGGGTGATCGCGCCCCATCTCGCCGGGTTCCTGTCGCCTGCCAATGGCCGTGCCCGGCTGATCCTGGCCGGGCTGACCGGCGGCTTGCTGGTCATCGCCGCCGATGCGCTGACCCGCGGCATCGGCGGCGACATGGGGCTGCCCATCGGCCTCAGCCTGACCATGATCGGCGTGCCGCTGTTCATCCTGTCCCTGCGCCTGCGGGCACTCAAGACCCTGCGTGCCACCACCTGATGGAGAGCGTCATGCGCTGGTCCCTTCTGCTCCCCCTGTTGCTGGCGGCGCCGGCCGCCCTGGCCGCCGACCGGGCGGTGACCGACGCCGCCGGACGGACCGTCGCCGTGCCCGAGGCACCGCAGCGGATCGTCGTCCTGCATGAACCGTTGCTCGGCATCCCCATCCTCGATCTTGGTCTGCCGTTGGCCGGCAGCTACGGCCGCACCGACGCCGGCGACTCCATGACGGCGGTGGACTTCATCGCCACCGTGCTGGGCGACGCGGCACCGCCGCCGCCGGGCATCGGCGCCATCGGACAGATCGACCTGGAGAAGCTGCGGGCGTTGCAGCCCGACCTGATCATCGGCACCGAGCGCGACCTCGACAAGATCGAGCAGTTGTCCGCCGTCGCGCCGGTCTATCTCCAGCGCAGCAGCACCGGCGCCGCCTACGGATTCGGCGCCGAAGCCGAACTGGCCGAGTTGCTGGGGCGCGAGGCGGTCTTCGCCCGCCGCCGCGACGCCTATCTTGGCCGCGTCGAGACCATCCGCGCCGGCCTGCCGGTCGATCCCCGCACGCAGACCTACCTCGCCATCATCGTTCACGACGAGATCAATCTGGTGGGAGAGATGTCCGGCGCCATCCAGGCCATCGAGGATTTGGGCTACCGCCGGGCGCCCCTTGGTGACACCGGGGCGGCGAGCGGGCTGGGCTCCATTTTCTCGGTGCCGATGAGCGCCGAGATATTCGGCCGCATCAACCCCGATCTGCTGGTGATCATGAGCAGCTACGCCAGCACCGATCGCAGCCCGCAGGCGGTGCGCGACAGCCTCGATATCGTGCTGCCCGGCTGGGAGCGTTTCCTGAAGCCGGCGCGGGAAGGTCGCGTCCTTTATCTCGACCCCGGCCTGGTCGCCACCCCCTCGGTCGCCAGCGCCGAGCATACCCTGGACGCCTTCGCCGCCTGGGCGGCGGCACGCTGAAGAGAATCCGCCCCGCGACCGGGGTCGCGGGGCGGTGCCGCACGCGGCGGAAGCATGACGGAAACTCAGAACGTGGCCCGCACGCCGAGGCCGAACTCGCGCGGCGGCTGCACCGTCGCCTCGATGCCGCCAACGCTGCGGTTGTACGACATGAAGGTCGGGTCGGCGCTGTCGAACACGTTGTTCACGTAGGCGAAGACATTGAAATTGTCGTGCAGCTGATAATTGGCCCGAAGATTGGCGGTGGTGTAGGAATCGATCTTGGTGGCGGCGTCGTTCTCGTCGGAGGAATAGTAACCGCCGGTGTATTTGACATCGCCCCCCACCGTCAGTTCCGGCGTGATGGCCCAATCAAGTCCAACGCTGATCATGTGGCTCGGCGCCCGGCCGAACTCGCTGCCCTCGTAATTGGCGATGGCGTTGGTGAACTTGGTGATCTCGGTGTGCAGCAAGCCGACCGAGGCATTGGCCTTCAGGCTGTCCAGAACCTGATAGTCCACCCCCAGTTCCAGGCCATAGGACCGCGCCTTCTCGGCATTGACGGTGATGCTCTGGCCGACCAATTCGGGAATGCTGACCTGAACGTAGCGTTGGGCGTCGGAGAAGTCGGAATAGAACAGGTTGGCGTTCAGGAACAGACGGTCGTCCAACAGACTGGCGCGGCCGAACAGTTCGTAGTTCCACACCGTCTCGGGATCGAAGGCGGCGTACTGGCCGGTTTGCAGGTTGAGGCTGACGCCACCCGGATTGTAACCCTTGTTGACCAGCACGCCGGCGGTGAAAGACGGCGTCACCTCGTAGGCCAGAGACAGGCGGGGCAGGATGGCGTCGAAAACCTCGTCATAATCCAGCACCTCGGTCGCGAAGCTGGAGGTGCCGCTGCGCTGCACACGGTCGCGCTGGTAGCGCAGACCGCCGGTGACGGTCACCCGCTCCAGCGGCCGGACGCTCACCTCGGTGTAGAGGCCGAGGTTGGACTTGGTGTCCGAGTAGGTGGAGGTGCCGCGCAGCAGCAGCACCTCATCGGACAACGTGCGCTCGTAGCGCACGCCAGCGACACCGCTGACCATGTCGCCGGCATCGCCGAAGGCCAGGCGGGACTCGTGCGACCCGTTGCGCTGGTCGATCATGGCGCTGCCGTTGGTGACCGGCGCCAGCACGCGGTCGATGTCCGAGGACGACAGTTGGGACTGGTTATAGAGCCGCAGACCGTTGCCGAAGTCATAGTTGATGTCGGTGATCGCCGTGCGGGTGCCCTGCTCCCAACTCGGCATGGAGGTGGCCCGGCTCTCGTACTTGTCGAAAGGCGCGAACACCGCTTCCGAGGTGGGCCGGTTGGTCTGGTTCAGCGACAGAGTCAGCTTGGTTTCCAGCCCCGGAATGGACTCCGGCAGCGCCAGCAGCTTCACCCGTCCGTTGAGGGCGGCGAAGTCCTGGTCGCTGTCCCCCTTCAGAAAGGCCGGGTTGGTGTAATCGACGAAGGTGTCACGCCGGTTGACATCCAGCGCCACGCGCGCCGCGACATCCTGCGACAACGGCCCCGACAGAGCGGCGGCTGCGCGGCGGCTGGACAGGTTGCCGACCTGGGCCAGCGCCGCCCCCTCCCAATCGAAGGTCGGGTCCTTGGTGTTGACGACGATGGCGCCGGCGATGCTGTTGGCGCCTTGCGACGAGGTTTGCGGCCCCCGGAACGCCTCGATGCTGTCCACGTCCCAGACCGACGTCGCGCCGAACACATAGTCGGAGTACCCAAGGTAATGACCGTCGACGTTGACCGAGGCCCGCGGCACCGTGCCGCTGAAGAAGGCACCGGCGCCCGAGTTCGGCCCCTGGGTATCCTGACCACGGATGACCGGTGCTCCCACGGTTCCCGAATAGAACACGTTCGGCAGATCCTTGATCGCCTCCTGCACGGTCTTCACGTCGACTTTTTTCTTGAGATCCTCATCCGTCACCACGCTGACGGAAGAGGCGGTGTCAAAGATGGTCCGCTCGATCCTTTCGCCGGTCACCACAAGCGGTTTCAGGTCCACCACCGTCGCGTTGTCCTGGGCCAGCGCCGGTGAAACCGCCGCGCCCGCCACCCCCAACAGGATCGCTCCGCGCCTCGCAGCGCCCGCATGAACGCGAGACTTCATTGTCGTACCCCTCTGCCTCTTCAGAGCCCGGAATAGCCGCCCTCTCCGAGCGGCGTTCGGCGGCCTCGAACCGCCGTTGCATTCCACAATACAGGATGCATTCCGCAAGACAAAGTGATTTGCGAATGATTCTCATGAGCGGAAGAGTGCGAAGGACAGGCGGAGAGCGGCCCCACCGGCCCGGCTTTTTGTTTTGACCCCACAGAACGACGACGGCATGCTCGGGCGCTCCAATCGCCAGAGCATGCCGCCTCCGCGCGGCTAGCCGCCTTCCTGGGATACCCGCACCGGCCATGATCGACTCGTCCGCCGTCAGCCGAGGAACCGGGGGTGACAAGCGCCCCGGCACCATCCAGGCCGTCGCCACCGCCATCCGCTTCCTGACCATCCTCGCCAATGCCGGCGAGCCGCTGGCCCTGCGCGAACTCAGCCGCCGCGCCGGCACCGGCAGTTCGACCACCCATCGCTACATGCAAAGCCTGGTGAAGGAGGAGATGGCCGTTCAGGACCCCGTCAGCGGCTATTACGATCTTGGACCGGCGGCCCTGAGCATCGGCATCGGCGCCCTGAACCGCATCGACGCGGTGGACATCGCCGCCCAGCACATGAAGGCCCTCACCGGGCGGATGGCGGTCAGCGGCGGTATCGCGATCTGGACCGACCGCGGCCCGACTTTGGTGCGGTGGTACCGTGGCGCCTATTTTTCCATCAGCTCGCTGGCGCTCGGGGATGTGCTGCCGCTGGACAATACCGCCTGCGGCCTGATGTTCCAGGCGTTCCTGCCGGCCAGCCGCATCGACAAGGCCCGGCGGGTGCAACCCGACGGCTTCCGTGGCGCACCGCCCGCCGCTGCCGTTCTGGCGGACATCCGCGCCACCTGCTGGGCCGAGTTGACCGGCCACCTGCTGCCCGAGATCACCGGTCAGGCGGCGCCAGTCTTCGACGCTCAGCAGGAAATCGTCTGCGTGATGACCACGGTCACCAACCTCGGCCAGAGCCCCAACCCCGACGACCGCACCGCGCTGCTTGAGGAAGCTCGCGCGGTGGCCCGCAAGACCGGCGGCTACGCCGCCTTCGGAGGCCCCCGGCAAGGCTGATCGCTCCCCTCCCTCTCTGTCTCGGCGGGCGAAGGAGACTCGAGCCGGCGCGAGGGTGGCCCCGGGCGGGATGGGCGGCTAACATGACGGCGCCGATGGAAATGGAGGCGGTGCTCATGCCCGATGGCCGGAGCGAAACGGCGCAGCATTCTGGCACCACCCACGAGCAGCTCACCGCCCCCGCCCTGGGGCTCGGCTGGGAGGATCTGAGGCGTGAGGACAGCATGATCCTCAAAAGCCTGGCCTATCCCACCGTGCCACTGGTCATCCTGCCGCTGCCCTGGCTGATGCACGCGGTGGCGGGCTGGGCGACCTGGCTGTACTGGACCATGGTGGTCGTGACCGTCGGCATGCTGCTGATCTCGGTCGGGGTCATCAGACAGGAAATCCGCTTTCACATCAAACGCCGCGACACTGCCACGCAGACCCTGCGGGCCGCCTCGCAGGGCCGGATCGAGGTGATCGGCACGCTGCGGACGATCGACGGCCCGCCGCTGATCTCCCCCCTCTATGGCATTCCTTGCGTCGCCTACTGGTCCTGCTTCATCGCCGAGAGCAAGACCAAGACCTCATCGGCGAAGAAGCCCGACCCGATCCACGTCACCGCGAAGCAACCGCCGCCGGCGGTGCTGCTTGGTGATGGCGCGGCGGAGGTTTTCGTCCCCTTCAAGGACTCCTTCCGCGTCGACACCGAGGTGCCTCTCGACCAGACCGCCGCGCCGGCAACCCTGCTGCGCCCCGACCTCCAGGCGTCCCTGGCGGCGGGAGACTGGACCATCACGGTGCGGCGCGAGGACGTGGTGCCGGTCGACAAGCCGGTCCAGGTCAACGGCCTGTTCCGCACCCTGACGTCCCGCGACAGCTATACCACCGTCGTCGCGGCGCATACCAACCTGCTCCCCCCGACAGCGGAACAGCTGGAAAGCGACCCGGTGGAACAGGCGTGGCGGACCTATTGCGCCAGCCGCGAGGCGGAGGCGGGGCAGAGCGGGCCAGAATCGGCCCCAGTGCCGGTGAACGCCATCCTGCCCATCACCCACTTCACCCCTTACAGCATGGTTCGGGTAAGCGATGCGGGGGGATGGGCGACGGCGCGCATGTCCTTCGTTCTCGTCCTGATGTCCCTGCCCTTCGCGTATCTCCTCGCCCGGCTGATGGGCTGGCTGGAGCCCCTGTGGCCGCTGTTCTGATGTCCCGCGCGGGATCAGGCGCCGCTTCCGGGACCGACCACCGCATGGCGGGGCCAGGCCTTGAAGACGGCCTGCACCAGGGCGGCGAGGGGAGCGGCGAAGAAGATGCCCCAGAACCCCCAGACGGCACCGAAGATCAGGATGGCGACGATGATGGTGATGGGGTGCAGGTCCATGGTGCCCGCCAACAGCAACGGCGCCAGCACGTTGCCGTCCAGCAGTTGGATGACGCCGTAGGCGATCATCGCCCACATCAGCTGGTCGCTGGCTCCCCACTGGGCGAAGCCGACCACCGCCACCGGCAGGGCGGCGACGGCGGCACCGACGTAGGGGACGAGGACCGAAAAGGCGGTGGCCGCTGCCAGCAGGGCGGCGAAATCGAGGCCGAGCAGGGCGAAAACGGGATAGCTGACGGCCCCGACGATGGCGATTTCATAGAGCTTGCCGCGCACATAACCGCCCACCTGCCGGTTGACGGTCTGCCAGACGTCGGCGGCCAACTCCCGGCGCGGTGGCAACAGGCCGCTGACAAACCCCAGGATCAGGGGCTTGTCCTTCAGGAAGAAGAACACCACCAGCGGCAGCAGGATCAGATAGACCCCGACGGTCACCAGCGTCGGCAGCATGGCGACCGAATACCCCACCAGCCATTGCCCGATGAACAGCACCTCCGCCCGCAGGCGCTGAACCATCTCGGCGGCCTGTTCCTCGCCGAACAGTTCGGGATACAGCTCGGGCAGGGCGAGCAGGCGGGCTTGAAGCCCCTGGACCGTGCCGGGCAGCATCTGCGCCAAGGCCGCCATCTGCCCCAGCAGCAACGGCAGCAGCACCAGCAGCAAGGCCAGCATGAGGGCGGTGAACAGCAGCCAGACGGCGGTGACCGCCAGTGTTCGCGGCACCTTCAGGCGGCGCAGCCCCTCCACCGCCGGATCGAGCAGGTAGGCCACCACCAGGGCGGCGATGATGGGCGCCAGCACCCCGCCGGCGATGACCAACACCAACAGCCCGGCCAGCAGCAGACCGCTCAGCAGCAGCACCTCGGAATCGGAGGAGTGCCGCCGGAACCACGCCCGCAGCGGGCCGAAGGGTTCTCCGGCAGGCGGTTTCGGCGGCTCCAGCTCCGACGCCATCCGGCGATCTCCTTCCTTGACCGTGTCCAGTGGATCATGACCCGCAGTGCCGCCGCAACACCCCTGCGGCCGCCCCGGCGGCGCCCTTGGCCTCACATGGGTGCCGATGCCCGCGGCGCCAGCCGCATCTGTTGGCCGCTGGTCGTCAGTCGAGACCGCGTTCGGCGCCGTAGCGGGCCTTGATCTCGGCCACCCGCGCCCCGTTCGCGGCCAGCCAAGCGTTGAAGCGGGCGATCAGGTCGGGGTGGCGGACGGCCGACAGGCGGTAGGCATCGCGGCTGTGGGGCAAGTCGGCATCGAACACCAGGGCCCCCGCGTCGCCGAAATCGGCGGCCAGAAGGTGGCTGGCGACGGCCACGTTGACATAGGCGCCGTCGATGCGGTCGGTCATCACCTGACGCAACAGCGGACGCATCTGGGCATTCTCGCTCAGGCGCACGCGGCCGTCCTCGATGCGGTCCAGCCAGGAGAACGGGGTGAAGCCGGTGACGGTGCCAAGGGTGGCGAGGGCATCGGCTTCCCGCCCCTTGCGCGCCGGCCGCACCATGACGCCGTCGATATAGGCGATCACCGGGGCGCTGTAAGCCACCTCGCTTCCGGCTTTGGCGGTGGGGTTCCAGTGCGGATTGTCGGGGAACTTGAAGTCGATGCCGCCGCCGGTCAGATCGGCGTACAGGCGGTTGACCGGCAACGGCTGATAGCGGAACGCGATGCCGGCATCGGCGGCAAAGGCATCGAAGATTTCGCGCGCCGCCCCCACATAGGCGCCGTCCTGCACGGCGTAGGCCGGGTAGTAATCCAGTTCCTCCACCCCGATCACGTATTCCGGGCGGTCGTCCGCCATGGCGGCGGGCGCCGCAAAGGTCAGCGCGGCGGGCGCCACCGCCAGGCCGAGGCAGAACAGCAAGCCGAGCAGACGCCGCATGGTCTTTCCCCTTCCCGTCATTTCTGCTTGAGGACGATCAGCGTGAGGTCATCGAAGATGGTCTGCGTCCCGATGTGGGCCATCACGTCCTCGACCACCGCCTGCTTGATACGGTCCGCCGACTGGTGCCAGTCGCGGGCAAGCACGGCACACAGGCGATCAAGGCCGTAAAGACGATGATCCGCCGCCGCCGCCTCGGTGATGCCGTCGGTGTAAAGCACCACACCGTCGCCCGGCGCCAGTGTCAGTTCGGTGCCGCCGAGGTACTCATCGATGGTGTCCACCAGCCCAAGGGGCATGCCGAACAGGGCGGTGTCGATCAGTTCCACCCGCCGGTCGGCGCGCACCACGATGACGCACTCGTGCTGGCCGCCGATGCGCAAGGCGCCGCCGACCCCATCCGGGGCGGGCGAGTAGTCGAGCAGGGCCAGCGTCAGGTTCTTGTCGCTGCCCATGCGCTGCACGTTGTCGTAGATGGTGCGGTTGAGGACGGTGAGCATCCGGCGCATGTCCGACTCGTCGGCGGTGACCATGGTGCGCACGGCGCTTTGAATCATCAACATGACGACGCCGCTTTCCAGCCCATGGCCGGTGACGTCGCCAATGCCGATGCGGACCCGGCCGCCCGATTGCAGGATGTCGTAGTAGTCGCCCCCCACCTCGTTGGCCGGCTGCATGTAAGCGGCGACGTCCAGAGCCGGCACCGCCGCCAGTTCCGGCGGCTTCGGCAGGATCATGCCCTGGATGCGGCGGGAGACGTCCAACTCCGCTCCCAGGCGCAGGTTCTCGGCGGCAAGGCGGCCGTTGAGCTGTTCGATCTCGTCCTTGGCGGCGGCCAGGGCGGCGGTGCGCTGCTCGACGCGGGCCTCCAGCTCCAGGGTCAGCGAAGTGAGTTCGGTCTCCGCCCGGTCGCGTTGATCCAGGCCGCGCTGGAAGGCGGTCAGCAGGTGGTTGAGGGTGGAGATCAGGCCGCCCAGTTCGTCGTGACGGTGTCCGGCGGCGGCGGGCACCAAGGCGGCGCCGGGGTTGCCGGGATCGATGCGCCCCACCTCCTGCGACAGCCTCAGCAGCGGCCGGGTGATCATCAGATAGAAGGCGAGCACCACCACGCCGCAGATGGCCAGCGCCCGCAACAGACCCATGACGGCATTGTAGGCGGCGCGATCAAAGAACGGTTGTGCCAGCAGGGCGGCATCCAGTTCCACCGCCAGGGTGCCGACCGCCCGCCCGCCATGGCTGAGCGGCACGTCCCAACGGGTGAGATCGCCGAACAAGCGCTCCGCCACATGGCGGGGTCCGGTGCCGGCGGTGCCGGTATGCTCCGCCAGCACCCCGTCGAAATCATCGCGCAGGGTGACGCGGGTGACCGATGCATAACCGGCGAGGCCACTGGTGACGCGGCGGGCCAGCGCCTCGTTCAACTGATAGGCGGCCTCGGCGGCGGAAGGTTCGACCATGGCCAGCGTCTGGCGCATGGTGGCGGCGGTGTCCTGGCGCATGGAGCGCCAGTCGAACACCAGTTCGGCGGCGCTGCCGAGGATGCCGAACAACAGGGCGATCACCAGCGTCACCACCGCCTGCTTGGCGGTCAGGCTGCGCAGGGCGCCCAGCGGGACGGCAGCGGGACTGCCGTCGCCGCCATCGGGGCGCCGGGGATCGCCGCTGCCGGCCACCGTCACACGAAGTCCATCACCAGCGCCGGCATCAGGCGCTGAAGGTTGACCAGGGATTTGCCCTGCCACGGCACCGCGCGGGAGGCACGGATGGTGAGAGCGACGGTCTTGTTGCGCGCCTCGATGACGAACTTCGACAACACGGCGATGCCGGAGCTGTTGAGGAATTCCAGCGCCGTCAGATCGACGACGACGGCCTCGTGTTCGGTGATGCTGCGCGACAGCAACGCCACCACCGGGGCATATTCCGCCATCCCGTTCAGGCGCATGATGCCCGACAGACGCACCGTGCCCGTCGCAGCATCATAGGCGGCCGCATGCGTGGCGCCCGTGATGTTGGTATCCATTCCTCAATAACCCTCTCAGAAGTCCACCGTGACGAACGTGGTGACCGTCACGGCGGAACCGGCCGCACCCTCGAACTTCCAGCCGAGGTTGGCGGCGTAATCGTTGATCATGGTCAGAAAGCCCAGGCCGGTGCTGGTGCCCTCCGCCGCCCTTTCCAGCTGCTCGACATAAAAATCGCCCGGATCGGTGGTGGTCAGGCGGTCGATGAAGGCGCGGAAGGTGGTGGCTTGCTCGGGGGTGACGGTATTGGTCTCCCAGAACGCGACACGGCCGTCCTCCAGTTGGAGACGGATGGAAATGGGGTGAGACTGGCCGCTGGCGCTATATTTCATGGCGTTTTCCAGCAGCTCGTTGGCGATGAAGTTGACGGCGCTGCTGATCTGATCGCGGCGGGCCTCGCTGGCGGCGCCCCCTTCGCCGTCACCCACCCCCTCTCCCCCACCCGCCGGCAGGAAGGTGGTGACGTAATCGGCCAGGAAATCGGCGGACAGACCGTTGTTGCGCCAGCGCTGTTGCAGCGGCACGGAACTCGGCGAGAACCGCAGCATGAGGGTTTCACCGCCCATGTCTTCCTGCGGCGCGACAAAGGTGCCGATGGTGTCGTTCATGCAAGTCCTCGTGGGGTACGGTAGGTGTCGCGGCCACCTTGCTTGGCCGCATAGAGCAGATGGTCGGCATCGGCGAGCAGCGCCGCCGGCGACCGCTCACGACTCGGCACCTCGGCAGTGATGCCGAGGGAGACCGTGACCGTCCCGAAAGGCGAGCCGGCGTGAGGAATGGCCAGCGCCGCCAGGGACTCGCGGATGGCCCCGACCACCGCCAAAGCGCCGTCCATGTCGGCCTCCGGCAGCACCACCACGAACTCCTCGCCGCCGTAGCGGGCCACCAGATCGACCGGCCGACGGCAGGCTTGGCGCAGGATGCGGGCCAATTGCACCAGACAGGCATCCCCCGCCGGATGGCCGTAGGTGTCATTGAATGCCTTGAAATAATCGGCGTCGAGCATGATGAGCGCCAGCGACGATCCCGTACGCAGCCCACGCCGCCATTCGGTGTCCAGCACATCCGACAGGCCGCGACGATTGGCGATGCCGGTCAGCGGATCGGTGCGCGAGACGAATTCGATTTCGCTATAGCGACGCAGCCACTGGGCGTCGATGTCGTCGGAATGCTCGGTGATGGTGGTGACCAGGATTTCCAGGTCGTCACGCTGCTGACGCAGGGCCCCGAGCAAGGTCTGCAAGCAGTTCTCCGCCCGCATCCGCTCCATGATCTCCCGCTGCAAGCGGATGTTGGTCGCCGACAGGTCGGCCTCGATGGCATCGCCGTGCTCGGCGGCCATGGTCAGGGAGATATCAAGATCGCTGACCTGCTGCTCCAGTTCCCGCACACGGGCGGTCAGCGCCGCCACCTCGCGGTGCAGCACGTCGGAGTCGCGGCCGTCGGACGCCAGCGCGCCCAGCCCGCTCGAAAGATGTTCGTTTGCCACCACGGGAGTTCCCAGATCCCCCACCGGACGGTCATCATAGTCCTTTGGGGGGAGACGGCGGAAGGCAAAAAGCGCCTTTCACCCCAAGACTGCCCAGGCATCGGCTCTTGCGGCGACGGCGACAAGCGGTGGGGTTCCCTTGGGTTTTACTGGTTCCCACGATGCACTCCGTCCGTGCCGCCGGCCTTTAATGCTTGAAACTGCGAATCAATATCATTAAGACGGCGGCAGGGTGAGGATGCCGCGCCCCGCCGCCCTCTCGCGCGGAGGGGCGGTGTGGTCGGCACGTCCACAGCCGGTCATCTTCGTGGGAACCGGAGGGGGATGGTCGCGTCTTCGCCGCCAGCACCGCAACGCTCTGACCCGCCGGTCTCAGCCACCCAGGACTTGGGGAACGGAACAGCCATGCAGCACATGATCCGACGCACCTTCACCACCGCCGCCGTCGCCCTCGGTCTGACCCTGGCGGCCGGCGCTGTTCAGGCGGCCGACCTGACCATCCCGCACGCCAGCGGCGAAACCACCCTAGCGGCGGTGCCGCAGAAGGTGTTCGTCTACGACCTGGCGGCGCTTGATATCCTTGATGCGCTGGGCGTGCCGGTGGCCGGCGTCCCCACCGGCAACAAACCGTCCTATCTTGAGGAATACACCGACGGCAAGGTGCTGGAGATCGGCAGCTTCTTCGAGCCGAATTACGAGACCGTCAATGCCGAGGAGCCCGATCTGGTGATCGTCGGCGGCCGCTCCGCCGCCAAGTATGCCGACCTTGCCCGCATGGCGCCGACCATCGACCTGACGGTGCCGGCGGAGAAGTACGTCGAGGGCACCCGCGACAACACCCTGCTGCTCGGCCGCCTGTTCGGCAAGGAAGCGGAGGCGGCGTCGCTGGTGGAGAGGCTCGACGTCTCCATCGCCGCCCTGCGCACCGCCGCCACCAACGCCGGCCCCGGCCTGCTGGTGCTGACCACCGGCGGCAAGATGAGCGCCTACGGTCCCGGCTCGCGCTTCGGCGTCATCCACGACACCTTCGGCATCCCGGCGGCAGCTCCCGGCCTGCAAATCGGCAACCACGGCCAACCCATCTCCCACGAGTTCGTCCTGGAGACCAACCCGGACTGGCTGTTCGTCATCGACCGGGATGCCGGCATCGGCCGCGACGGGCAGGCGGCGCAGCAGTTCCTGGACAACGACATCGTGCGCCGCACCACCGCCTGGCAGAAGGGACAGGTGGTCTACCTGAACCCGCTGACCTGGTATCTGGTCGGCACCGGCATCCAGGCGGCGCAACAGAACGTCGACGCCATCGCCGCCGCCCTCACGGCGGCCCGCACCCAGTAAGGTCTGCCCCGTCGTCGCCTCCTTCTATGGCCGGAGACCGCCGCCGGGGCGGCCTCCGTTACCCTTCCTGGTCGCCCACCGCCATGCTCCGCTTCCTTCTTCCCCTGGCCTGCGTGCTGCTTCTTGGCGCGGCGAGCCTGTTCGTCGGCGTCAGCTCCGTCACCTGGGGCTCGCTGGTCGGGTCCGAGGCCAGCGACACGGCGCTGGAGGTGCTGCTGGCCAGCCGCGTGCCGCGCACCGTGGCGCTGATGCTGGCCGGCGCCGGCATGGCGGTGTGCGGGCTGATCATGCAGATGCTGGCCCGCAACAAGTTCGTCGAGCCGGCCACCGCCGGCACCGCCGAGTCGGCCATTCTCGGCATCCTGGTCATCACCTTCTTCATGCCCGAGTTGCCGGTGATCGTGCGGATGCTGGTCTCCGCCGCCTGCGCCCTGGCGGGAACGGCGCTGTTCCTGGCCATCCTGCGGCGCATTCCGCTGCGGTCGCCGCTGGTGGTGCCGCTGGTCGGGATCATGCTCGGCGGTGTCATCGGCGCGGTCACCGCCTTCTTCGCCTATCGCTACGATCTGCTGCAATCCCTGGTCGGCTGGACCACCGGCGATTTCTCGGGCGTCATCCGCGGCCGCTATGAACTGCTTTACCTGTCCTTCGGGCTGACGGTGTTGGCCTACATCGCCGCCGACCGCTTCACGGTGGCCGGCATGGGCGAGGATTTCACCGCCAACCTGGGGCTCAACTATCGCCGGGTGGTGTCGCTCGGCCTGGTCATCGTGTCGTTGGTGACGGCGGTGGTGGTGGTGACCTGCGGCATGATCCCCTTCCTCGGGCTGGTGGTGCCGAATGTCATCAGCTTGCTGATGGGCGACAACATGCGCCGGTCGCTGCCCTATGTGGCGGGCCTGGGCGCCGGGCTGGTGCTGGCCTGCGACATCGTCGGGCGGCTGGTGATCCATCCCTTCGAGATCCCCATCGGCACCATGATGGGCATCATCGGCAGCGTCGTCTTCCTCTACCTGCTGCTGCGGAAGAACAGCCATGCCGCCTGACCGCCGCCGCCTGCTTTCCCCCGCCGTGGTGCTGGCGCTGCTGGGCGCCGTGGCCGCCCTGTCCATCGCGCTGTTCATGACCATCGACGCCCGCGGCAAGTGGAGCTTCATCCTCGGCTTCCGTGGCACCAAGGTGGCGACCATGGTGCTGGTGGCCTATGCCATCGCCGTGTCCACCGTGCTGTTCCAGACGGTGACCACCAACCGCATCCTGACACCCGCCATCATGGGCTTCGACTTTCTCTATCGGCTGGTGCAGACGGTGCTGGTGTTCTCCCTCGGCGCCGCTCAGACCTCGGCGGTCGACCCACGTCTGCGGTTCGCCGTCGAGGTGGCGGTGATGGTCGGCTTCTCGGTGCTTCTATACCGTTGGCTGTTTTCCGGCGGCATGCGCAGCCTGCACCTGATGATGCTGGTCGGCATCGTGTTCGGCATCCTGTTCCGCAGCGTGACCGAGTTCCTGCAACGGATCATCGACCCCAACGAGTTCATCGTCCTGCAAGACCGCCTGTTCGCCAGCTTCAACCGGGTGAACCCGGACCTGCTGCTGGTGTCGGCCCTGGTGGTGCTGGCGGTGTCGGTGCTCGGCTGGCGGTGGCGGCGGACGCTGGACGTGCTGGCGCTCGGCCGCGATACCTCGGTCAACCTGGGCATAGAGTACCGCCGTGTGGTCACCGGCATCCTGGTGGTGGTGGCGGTGCTGGTGGCGGTGTCGACGGCGCTGGTCGGGCCGGTGACCTTCTTCGGCCTGCTGGTGGCCAACCTCGCCTACATGCTCGTCGCCTCCCACCGCCACATGCTGATCCTGCCGGCGGCGGTGCTGGTCGGGGTGATCACGCTGGTGCTCGGCCAACTGGCGCTGGAGCGGCTGTTCGGCTTCGACACCGCGCTGGTCATCATCATCGAGTTCGTCGGCGGTCTGTTCTTCCTGTTTCTTCTGGTGCGAGGTGCGGCGCGATGATCGAGGTCCGGTCGGTCAGCAAGTCCTATGGCCCGGCGGTGGTGGTGAACGATGTCACCCTCACCCTGCCGGCCGGCGGCATCATCTCCATCGTTGGCGGCAACGGCGCCGGCAAGTCGACGCTGCTGTCGATGATCAGCCGCCTGCTGCCCATGAGCAGCGGCCAGGTGCTGGTGGAAGGGCTGGACGTCGCCACCGCGCCGGGCGACGTGTTGGCGCGCAAGCTGTCCATTCTGCGCCAGGACAACCACGTCATGTCGCGGCTGACGGTGCACGATCTGGTCGCCTTCGGCCGCTATCCCCACTCCAAGGGGCGGCTGACCGAGGACGACCGCGGCCACATCCGCCGCGCGCTCGATCACCTCGACCTCGGCGGGCTGGAAGGGCGGTTCCTGGATGAACTGTCGGGCGGTCAGCGGCAGCGCGCTTTCATCGCCATGGTGCTGTGCCAGGATACCGACTACGTGCTGCTGGACGAGCCGCTCAACAACCTCGACATGCGCCATGCCGTCAGCATGATGAAGGTGTTCCGCCGCGCCGCCGATGCTTTCGGCAAGACGGTGGTGCTGGTGCTGCACGACATCAACTTCGCGTCCTGTTACTCCGACCGCATCGTTGCCATGCGCGACGGCCGCGTCGTCCATCAGGGCACGCCGGAGGAGATCATTCGGCCGGAGGTCATCCACGACATCTACGGCATCGGCGCCAGCGTCCATCCCATCGACGGCCGGCGCATCGTCGTCTATTACGGCTGAGAGGACCGGCGGTACTGACGCACCCGCAGGGCCAGCGACAGGACATACAGGAACACGGCGATGGAGATCGTCGCCTCCTGGATTTCCTGATGGTGGCGGGTGGAGATATCGAAGGGCGGCGGCAGGGTGATCCCCGTCCACACCTGGAACCGGTCGAACAGGCGCGGCGCGAACACCAGCAAGGCGGCCGGCGCCAGCGTCACCT
>JAEWWF010000090.1 GCA_023396465.1 Pseudomonadota bacterium | reverse complement strand
GGGGTCATGCGAACAGGGTTTCCACGCCGATGAAGAGGACGGCTATATAAGCGGCGTAACCGCCGAGGAGAAGCCCTCCCTCCACCCGCGCCAAACGGCGACCGGTGAGGAAGAAAGGCACCAACAGCACCGTTACCCCCAGCATCACCCAGGCGTCGAAGGCCATCACCTGGGCCGGCGCGGCGGCCGGCTTGACCAGCGCCGAGACGCCCATGATGCCGAGGATGTTGAACAGGTTGGAGCCGACCACGTTGCCGAGCGCCATGTCGTTCTGCTTCTTCAGGGCGGCGGCGGCGGCGGTCGCCAGTTCCGGCAGCGAGGTGCCGATGGCCACCATGGTCAGGCCGATCACCTCCTCCGACACCCCCCAATCGCGGGCGATGGCGACGGCACCGGTGACCAGCAGCCGGGCCCCGAGGATGACACCCCCCAGTCCGACGACGGTGGCGCCGACGATCATCCACCACGGCTTGTGCTGAAGGGTGGACAGATCTTCCAACTCGGCGGCGGCGGCGCGGGCATCGGCGGCGGTGCGGCTTTCGCGGATATAGGACCACAGCAGATAGGCGGCCAGCGCCGCCAGCAGCACGCCGCCTTCCAGGCGGATGACGCCGTCGCCCCAGGTGAACACCACCATGGCGACGGTGGCCAGGATCAGCACCGTCGCCTCGCGCCCGAAGGTCCGCATCTCCGCCTGCACCGGCCGGATCAGCGCCGCCAGCGCCAGGATCAGCATGATGTTGGCGATGTTGGAGCCGATGATGTTGCCATAGACCAGCCCGCCCGAGCCCTCCAGCGCCGCCTGCACGCAGACCACCAGTTCCGGGGCCGAGGTGCCGAAGGCGACGACGGTGAGACCAATGACCAGCGGCGACACCCCCAGCCGCTCGGCCATGGCGACGGCGCCGCGCACCAGCGCCTCGGCGGCGCCGACCAGCAGCACCAGCCCGGCGGCGAAGGCGATCCACGACATCAGCATGGGGCAGAGGCTCCGTTGCGGCGGACAGAAGGCGTCACACCAATGCGCCGGCGGCGGCGGGTGTTGCCTTGCTACCGACGAGGGTGACGGAACGATGGGCGGCCAGGGCCGATGGTGTCAAGCCGAACGGCCGCGGGCGGCGTCCGGATGCGCGCCATGGCGGCAAAGTGTCAAATAAATTCATCAGGAGATTGACAGTCCGCTGCTGCCTCGGTCACCCTGTAGAGGCACAACAGAAAGCCTGTGGCCCGCCGAAACCCGGTGATTGTGCGCCGGGGCCCCGCGTCAGTGTTCGAGATATGCGACGGGGCGGTGGGACGGTCAGGCTCACTTGGGGAGTATCACGATCATGAAACCCGGCGTGGAGGAGCTGAACAGCTTCCTGGCCGACCACCCTGACGTGGAATACGTGGACGCCATTCTGTTCGACCTGTGCGGCATCGTGCGCGGCAAGCGCTACCCCCGCCAGGACGCCAAGGGCCTGTTCACCAACGGCATGCAGATCCCCTACAGCGTGTTCCTGCTCGACGTCACCGGCGACTGCCCGGATGCCGGCGGTCGCGGCTTCTCCGACGGCGACCCCGACGGCATCGCGGTGCCCGTGGCCGGCACCCTGAAGCGTGTCCCCTGGGCGCGCGTGCCGTCGGCGCAGGTGCTGCTGACCATGACCGATCAGGACGGCGCCGCCTCCTTCCTCGATCCGCGCAATGTGTTGCAGAAGGTGGAACAGCGCCTGCTGGCCGACGGTCTGCAACCGGTGACCGCGCTGGAGCTGGAATTCTACCTCATCGACCGCCAGCGCATGGGCGACGGCAGTCCGCAGTTCCCCATCGCCCCCGATACCGGACAGCGCGACAAGAACACCCAGGTCTACGGCATGTGGGAAATCGAATCCTACGCCGCCGTGCTGCGCGACATTGAAACCGCCTGCAATGCCCAGAGCGTGCCCTGCTACACGGCGTCGAGCGAGTACGCGCCGGGTCAGTTCGAGGTGAACCTGCGGCATGTCACCAGCGGCGTCGCCGCCGCCGATCATGCCAGCCTGCTCAAGCGCGTGGTCATGGGGGTCGCCGAGCGCCACGGCTTCGAGGCGACGTTCATGTCCAAGCCCTTCAGCAAGATGGCGGGCAACGGGCTGCACATCCATCTGTCGCTGTGCGATCAGGACGGCCGCAACATCTTCGACGACGGCAGCGACGGCGGTTCCGACATGCTGCGCTGGGCCATCGGCGGCATGCAGGCGACCATGCCGGAGGCGATGGCCATCTTCGCCCCCAACGCCAATGCCTACCGCCGCTTCCAGCCCAACCTCTACGTGCCGGTGGGCCGCACCTGGGGCATCAACAACCGTTCCGTCGCCTTCCGGGTACCGGCCGGTGAAGGCGCGGCACGGCGGGTGGAACACCGCATCTGCGGCGCCGACGCCAATGCCTATCTGGCGCTGGCGGCGGTGATGGCGGGCGCCCACCACGGCATCACCCACCGCATCGACCCCGGCCCGGCCGACACCGGCAACGCCGGCAAGGAGATGGATGCCGGCGTGCCGTTCACCTGGCGCAGCGCGCTGCATGCCCTGAAGGAAGCGGAAATCCTGCCCGGCTACTTCGGCGCCGAGTACCTGGCGCTCTACCACGACACCAAGTGGGCGGAGCTTGAGAAGTTCCAGAGCGTCATCGCCCCGCACGAATACGCCTGGTACCTGTAACCGACGACGGGCCGGCTCCCCACGGAGCCGGCCCGCTCGCCGTTGTCAGCCACGGGCCGGGATCTTGCCCTCGATCACGTCCCAGATGGCCTTTTCCAACTGGGTTCCGTCGAAACGGGCGACTTCTTGCAGGCCGGTCGGCGACGTGACGTTGATTTCCGTCAGATAGTCGCCGATGACGTCGATGCCGACGAACACCAGCCCCTGCGCCTTCAGCACCGGGCCGATGGCGGCGCAAATCTCGCGGTCGCGGTCGGTGAGCAGGGACTTTTCCGCCCGTCCGCCGACATGCATGTTCGACCGCGCCTCGCCGGCCGCCGGCACCCGGTTGATGGCGCCCAGCGGCTCGCCGTCGATCAGGATGATACGCTTGTCGCCCTGGCGCACCGCCGGCAGGTATTTCTGCACGATCAACGGCTCGCGCGACCGCTGGCTGAACAGTTCCAGCAGACTGTTGAGGTTCTCGTCCCCCGGCGTGATGTGGAACACGCCGGCGCCGCCGTTGCCGAACAGCGGCTTGACGATGATGTCCTCGTACTGGTCGCGGAACCGCTTGATCTCGGCCACGTCCGACGAGATCAGGGTGGGCGGCATCAACTCCGGGAAGTGGGTGACGAACAGCTTTTCCGGGGCGTTGCGCACGCTCGCCGGATCGTTCACCACCAGCGTCTTCGGGTGGATGTGCTCCAGGATATGGGTGGCGGTGATATAGGCCATGTCGAACGGCGGATCCTGGCGCATCAGCACCACGTCCACCGTCGACAGGTCGAGATGCTCGGCATCGCCCAGGGTGAAATGATCGCCGGTCTTGCGGCGCACCGTCAGCCGCCGCGCCTCGGCGATCACCCGGCCCTCGCGGAAGCTCAGGTGGCGCGGCTCGTAGTGCCACAAGGCATGGCCACGGGCCTGGGCTTCGAGGGCAAGGACGAAAGAGCTATCGCCGGCGATGTCGATGGACTGGATGGGGTCCATCTGGATGGCGACTTTGAGCGTCATGGGCAGGTCTCCAGAGGGCGCCGGCCGCCACGGGGCGGCGCCGGAAGATCGGACAGATGTCTCGAAATGTCGTTCAGTGGAGGCGCTGACGCAACTCTTGCAGCACCAGGTCGATGCGGGTGCGGTCCGGCCCCTCCGGTGCCCGGGCGATGTATTCGTCGAGCGCCCCGATAGCCCCCGGCAGATCACCCACCCGCATGTGCAGCAGCCCGCGTTCCCGCCACAGGGCCGGATCGTCGGGGGCGAGACGCTGCATGTCGGTCACCGTCTCCAGCGCCTGGGCGAAGCGGCTGCCCTCCATGTGGCGCAGCTTGACGTTGTTGAGCAGCCGCATCACCACGGACCGGTCGGTGAGCGGCTGGTAGACCTCCGGCGACAGTTCCGCCGCCTGCCCCTGCACCGTCTTCAGCAGCTCGCGCAGGTCATGAGCTTCCAGCCGGCGACCGCCGTGGAAGGGGTCGATGATGACGCGCTCAGCGTCGCCGCCCTGGACGCGGATGAGGAAATGGCCGGGGAAGTTCAAGCCCACCACGTCCCATCCCTGGGCCCGCCCGGCGTGGATGTAGAGGATGCCGAGCGTCACCGGCAGGCCGCGTCGGCGGTCGATCACCTGCATCAGGTCGGCGTTGGCGAGGTCGTCATAGGTTTCCTCGTCGCCGCTGTAACCGTGCCGCACCGCCAGCACCTCGGCCAGTACCGCGGCCTGATCGACGGCGGCGGGCGGCAGCCCGGCGGCGCGGTCGGCGACATCCTGCACCAACTCGCGCAGGTGAGCGCGGTAGGGGTCGAGCGACTGGCCGGGGCGGCGCAGCGCCGCCAGGGCGAGCGCCGCCTCCGCCACGTCGAAGGCGCTCTCGCCCTTGCCGGCCAGTTCGGCCAGCAGGCGGCCGGGATCGGGCGTACTGCGGCCGGTCGCGGTCATGAGCGGCCTTCCTCCTTCAGGACCGGCGGGGCGGCGGCGGCCGGCGATGGCACCACCGCCCGGCGCGGGTCGGTCTTCAGAATGCTGTGATCCACCACGCGGCGAACATAGCTGGTGGCGCGGGCATGGGCCACCGCCCGCTGCCGTTCCGTCTCCGACTGGGCGATGCCGAGCAGGTAGACGATGCCGTCCTCCACCTCCACCGCGTAGTTGATGGCGAGGATGGAGGTGTCGAACATCAGCGCCTGCCGCAGGTCCGCCTCGATCAAGGCATCGCGCAGGTCGGTGCCGGATTCCGGCCGGTCGGTCAGCACCACTTCGTTGATCACGTCCTTCACCCCATCGACGCGCCAGGCGAGGCGCACCGCCTCGTCCAGCACGGCGGCATCGGTGATCTGCCCGGTCAGCAGCACGCGACCTTCCATGACGGTGGCGGCGATGCCGCGAAACAGCACATCGCCATCGTCATAACGCTTGAGCAGCGTCAGCTTGATCTCGACATCCTTGGCGGTGCCGTCGAGGCCGCGTTCCTCGGCCACCGCCGTCCCCACCATGGCGCCGGCGCCGATGACGGCACCGACGGGGGTGCAGCCGGCCATCGCCAGCAAGGCGGCCGGCAGGATCAGCACCCAGCGCGGGCGGCGGCGCTGCTGTATCGGCGTCATGGGGCTCCACGGCGGTCGAACCTGTGGCGCACCACCATAAAGACTGACGACAACGAGAAAAGCAGAAAATGGCGGTGATTATGCCCCCGCCTACCAGCCGGGCCGCCAGGCGTCTTCCACATGGGCCGGGGCAGAGTCGGCGGTCACCAGCATGACGTCGAAGCGACAGTCCAGCCCGGCAAGGTCGGGATTGGTGGCCAGGAACACCTCGGCGGCCCGGACGATGCGGTCCCGCTGACGCGGGCTCAGGCTTTCCGCCGCCGCCACGGTGCTGGCGCGGGCCTTGACCTCGATGAAGGCGACCGTCCCGCCGTGGCGGGCGATGATGTCGATTTCCCCGGCGCCGTGGCCGCGCGGCGGCCGGAAGCGGGTCGCCAGCACCTGCCACCCACCCCGCCGCAGGCTGTCGATACAGGCCGCTTCGGCGCTGCGGCCCAGGTGCTCGGCCTCACGCCGCTCGGCGGTCGGGCGCGGCCGGGTCATTGGCCGGCGATCTCCAGGGCGCGGGCATAGACCTCGCGCTTCTTGCGCCCGGTGGCGGCGGCGGCGGCGGCGGCGGCGTCGCGGACGCTGTCGCCACGATCGAGCGCCGCCCGCAGCAGCGTGTCCAGATCCTCCTCGGTCGCGGCGGCGGCGGCCAGCGGCGGCCCGACCACCACCACCACCTCGCCCTTGGGCGCCCCGGCGGCGGCGTAGTGGGTGGCCAGGTCGGCGAGGGTGGCGCGGCGGGTTTCCTCGTACATCTTGGTGAGTTCGCGGCACACCGCCGCCTCCCGCCCGGCCCCCAGCACCGCGGCCATGTCGGCAAGACTGTCGGCCAGCCGGCTCGGCCCTTCGTAGATGACCAGGGTGGCCGGCACCGCCGCCACGTCGGCCAGCCAGTCGCGGCGGGCCTTGGTCTTCTGGGGCGGGAAGCCGCAGAACAGGAAGCGGTCCGACGGCAGGCCCGCCACCACCAGCGCCGCCAGCGCCGCCGAGGCGCCGGGCAGCGGCACCACCGTCAGCCCTTCCGCCACCACCGCCCGCACCAGCTTATATCCGGGGTCGGACACCAGCGGCGTGCCGGCGTCTGAAACGAGAGCCACCGCTTCGCCGTTCTTCATCCGGGAAATCAGCTTGGGCCGCATCGACTCGGCGTTGTGCTCGTGGTAGGGCAGAAGCGGCGTGTCGATGCCGAGCCGCCGGCACAGGCCGCCGGTGACGCGGGTGTCCTCGCAGGCGATGACGGCGGCATCGCGCAGGGTGTCGAGCGCCCGCAGCGTGATGTCGCCGAGATTGCCGATGGGCGTCGCGACCACATGCAGACCCGCCGGGAGGCGCCGGCTTTCGCCTTCCCTTCGCCCCTTTGCGCCGCTAGGCTCTTGCCCCGTCGGCCCGGATTCCATGGAGGTTGCCCGTGCCCCGCGCGGATCGTCGTCGGAAGTCTCGTGTCCTGCCATCGCTCGCTGTCCTGGCGCTGGCTTCGCTGGTTGCCGCCTGCGCCCAGCAACCCATAGCACCGGAACCGCCCCGAGCGGAAGCACCGGCGCCCGCCCAGCCACAGCCCCAGCCCCAACCACGGGTGGAGGCGCCGCTGCCGCAGGAGCAGTCCACCCGCGTCGCCATGCTGGTGCCGCTGACCGGGCAGGCCGGCGCCACCGGACAGGCGTTGCTCAACGCCGGTCAGATGGCGGTGTTCGACGTCGCCGACGAACGCTTCGTGCTGCAACCCTATGACACCAAGGGCACCGCCGCCGGCGCCCGCGAGGCAGCCGCGCGCGCCATCGCCGAGGGCGCCCAGCTGATCCTCGGGCCGCTGTTCGCCGAGAACGTGCGCGCCGTGGCGCCGCAGGCCCAGGCGGCGCAGGTCAAGGTGGTGTCGTTCTCCACCGACACCACCGTCGCCGGCGACGGCATCTATGTCATGGGCCTGCTGTTGCAGGAACAGGCCGACGCCCTGGTCGGATTCGGCAAGTCGCGCGGTGTCGAGCGTTATGGCGTGCTGGCGCCGTCGTCGGATTATGGCCGCGCCATGGCCACCGCCCTGCGCGATTCCGCCAACCGGGCCGGCGCCCAGGTGGTGCAGGTGGAATACTACTCGCCCGGCGGCCCGCCGCAGGAAGCCATCCGCCGCCTGACCCAGAACGCCAGTTCCATGCAGGCGCTGCTGCTGCCGGAACGCGGCGGTAAGCTGCGGGAGGTGGCGGCCATGCTGCCCTACACCGGCATCCGGCCGGATCAGGTGCAGTTCCTCGGCACCCTGCTGTGGACCGACGAGCAGGGTCTCGGCCGCGAGCCGGCGCTGGAAGGGGCGTGGTTCCCCGCCCCGCCACCGCAAAGCCGGGAGTACTTCACCCGCCGTTACCGCGAAGCCTACGGCAGCGAGCCGCCGGCCATCGCCTCGCTCGGCTATGACGCCGCCGCCCTGGCGGCGGTGCTGGCCAGCCGGGGCCAGCCGGGGCAGCGCTTCTCCGACGGCGCCCTGACCAATCCCAACGGCTTCATGGGTGTCGATGGCCTGTTCCGCCTGGAACGCGGCGGGCTGGTGGATCGCACCTTCGCCATCATGCGGGTGACGCCCTCCGGCGCCGAGTTGATCGCCCCGGCGCCCGACTCCTTCACCCCGCGCGTCGGTTCATGAACCTGACGACCGAGAAGCGCGACGGCCTGACGGCGGCGGGACGCGACGGCCTGATCGTCGCCCCCGACCGGCGGGCGGCCCAAGCCGGCGCCGCCGTGCTGCGG
>JAEWWF010000032.1 GCA_023396465.1 Pseudomonadota bacterium | reverse complement strand
AACTAGACGCCTTCTTCTTCGTCGGCGGCGCCCCGGTGCAGGCGGTGACCGATCTCGCCCAGGAAACCCAGGTCCGGCTCGTCCCGCTGAGCGGTGCCATGGCGGAAAAGCTGACCGGCATCTTTCCCTACATGACCCGCAACACCATCCCTGCCGGAACCTACCCTGGGCAGACGGCGGCGGTGCCGACCCTGGCGGTCGGCGCGGTGCTGCTGACCACCGCCGCCATGCCGGAGGAGCGCGCCTACGGCATCGTCCGGTCCCTGTGGCACCCGGTCAGCCTCGATCTCTACCGCCGTGGCCATCCAGGCGGCAGCCTGCTCGATCCCGGTCACGCCATGGAGAACACCGGCGTGCCGCTGCACGAAGGTGCCGCCCGCTTCTACGATGAGATGAAGGCGGAGGCAGCGGCCACCGCCGAGTCGCCGCCGGCCCCCTGACCGGCCGCCGGCAACGGTACTGGACCCGTTCACCGGCCGGTGGCACGATTCCTGTCCCCGGCCCCATCCCGGCAGTGGTGAGCAACGGCACCCACCGTCCCCTATCCCGTCCTCCATCCCATCCCGCTTCGGAGATCCGTCCTTGCCCGCCGACAACTTCGTCCCCGCCCTGCTTCTCGATCCGTCCTCGCCGGCCGCCACCCAGGCGGTGCCGCTGACGCCGGTCAGCCCGGCGCGGCTGGAACGCTGGCGGGCGGAGCAGGACGCGGCGACCCTCCGCTGGCTTGATGCCACCGCCTTCAAGGCGGACGCGGGCAGCGTCGTGCTGCTGCCCGGCGCCGATGGCGCCCTGGCGCGGGTGATCGTCGGGATCGGCGACGGTGACGACGCCTGGGCCCTGGCCGCCCTGCCGGCCATCCTGCCCAAGGGCTGCTACCGCCTCGATCCCGAACCGGAGGCCGCCGCCGCCACCGCCCTCGCCTTCGGGTGGGAGATGGGGGGCTATGGGTTCAGCCGCTACAAGTCGACGCCGCCCGCCGCCGCCGCCTCCCTGGTGTGGCCGGCCGCCGCCGACCGTGCCGCCGTCGGCCGCGATGTCGCCGCCATCACCCTGGTGCGCGACCTCATCAACACCCCGGCCGCCGACATGGGACCGGAAGACCTGGAGGCCGCCGCCCTGACCCTGGCCGACGCCTTCGGCGCCACCCTCGACGTGACCGTCGGCAACGACCTGGAACGCGCCGGTTATCCCGCCATCTATGCCGTCGGCAAGGGCAGCGACCGTCCGCCGCGGCTTCTGGACCTGCGGTGGGGCGATGCCTCCCACCCCAAGGTGACGCTGGTCGGCAAGGGCGTGTGCTTCGATTCGGGAGGCTACGACCTCAAGCCGTCCAGCGGCATGAAGCTGATGAAGAAGGACATGGGCGGCGCCGCCAACGTGCTCGGCCTCGCCCGCATGATCATGGCCGCCGGTCTGCCGGTGCGCCTGCGGGTGCTGGTGCCGGCGGTGGAGAACATGGTGTCCGGCCACGCCATGATGCCCCTCGACGTGCTGCGCACCCGCAAGGGCCTGACGGTGGAAGTGGGCAACACCGACGCCGAGGGCCGCCTGATCCTGTGTGACGCCCTGGCCGAAGCCGACAGCGAGCAGCCGGAGTTGCTCGTCGACTGCGCCACCCTCACCGGCGCCGCCCGCGTCGCCATGGGGGCGGAGGTGGTGCCGTTCTTCACCCACGACGACGCCCTGGCCGCCGATCTCGTCCGCCACGGCGCCGCCTGCGGCGATCCGCTGTGGCGCCTGCCGCTGTGGAAGGGCTACCGCAGGCAGCTGGACAGCAAGGTCGCCGACCTCTGCAACATCTCCGACAGCCCGTTCGGTGGCGCCATCACCGCCGGCCTGTTCCTGGCCGAGTTCGTCTCCCCCACCACCCGCTGGGTCCATCTCGACATGTACGGCTGGAACCCGACGGCCCGCCCCGGCCGCCCGGTGGGTGGCGAAGCCTTCGCCTTGCGCGCGCTCTACGCCCTGATCGTCGACCGCTTCGGTTGAACCGTTGCGGCAAGTACCGATTGACGTTGCTCCGGCCGGGCGGCTCCGCTAAACAGATTACGCCCACGGAACAACCGCACGAAGCGAGGGGGGAGGCGTGGACATCAAGCCGGTCGAGGCCCTGGACCTCTGGCGCGGCGCCATTGTCGAAAGCGTGCGCCGCGACGGGCCGGACCTGTCGGCGCGGCAGATGGCGTTGCTGCTGACCGTCTACATCACCGCTCCGCCGCACACGGTGCGCGGGCTGGCGGAGACGTTGAATGTCTCCAAGCCGGCCGTCACTCGTGCCGTCGACCGCCTTAGCGACTACGGCCTGGTGAAGCGCAAGGTGGACGAGAAGGACCGCCGCAGCGTGCTCATTCAGCGCACGGTGAAGGGCTCGGTGTTCCTGCGCGAGTTCGGAGAGTTGGTCGCCGCCGCCGCCGTCACCTGCCGCAGCGCCGACGAAGCCGCCATGGCCGGGCGCTGATCGCCGCCAAGGGACCAGGCGATGACGCGGGGCGTCAGCGGGTATAGATGGACTTCACCAGCTCGGTCAGGGTGACGCCGATGCGGTCGCCTTCGGTGATCACCACCTCGCCGCGCGCCACCAGGATTTCGTTGGCGTAGATTTCCACCGGCTGGTTGGTGCGCTGGTCCAGTTCGACCACGGCGCCACGGCCGAGCTTCAGCAGCTGGTTGACACGCAGCGACGACTTGCCGAGGACCACCGAGATCTCGACGGGAACCTTGTAGATCGCGTCGAGAGCACCGCTCTCGCCGATGGTCATGTCGTTGTTCATTGGCACGTCCGGGCGCGGGTTCGGGTGACAGGCCAGCGCCCAATATGACCCCCGGCACGGTTAAAGGGAAGTAAAGCCTGCGCCGGGGGCCACGCGCGCCGATCAGTCGCCGGGCTGGAACAGCGAGTAAGTGGCGACGGCCGAGCCACTGGCCAGAACGGCCCCGGTCATGGCCGCCGTGACCGCCGCGGCATCCGCCTCCGCCGGCAGATCCAGACGATCCACGGCCAAGGCATGCACGGTGACGACGTAGCGATGCGGCAGCGCGTCGTTCCACGGCGGGCACGGGCCATCCCACCCGCCATGGGCGCCATCCCCAAAGAACCCGCCGAAATCATTGGCATGGCGGGTTCCATGGGCGACCGGCCCCACCGGCTTGCGCTCCGGTGCCGACTGGCTGCCTTCCACCCCTTCGGCGAGGGCCGTCACCGTGGCCGGTATGTCGGCCAGAACCCAGTGATGGGCGGTCACCCGCGGCGCGGCGGCATCGAGCAGGACACCCGGACGATTGGCCTTCTCCGCGTATTCCGCCGGAACGTCGGGGTCATGGGCGATGATGACGAACGACCGCGTCGCGGCCGGCGCCCCACTCCAGCGGAGGGCCGGGCTGATGTTCTGGCC
>JAEWWF010000412.1 GCA_023396465.1 Pseudomonadota bacterium | reverse complement strand
GGGCGAGGCGCAGGCCAGCGGCCTCCGCGTGGCCGGCCAGGGCGGTCAGCAGCGCCCGCTTGGCGTCGTCGGCGGGATCGGTCCAGGCGAAGCCGTGGCGCGCCGCCGCTGCCGCCATGTTGCGGGCGGTCTTGCGGTAGACCTGGGTGAAGCTGACCACCGCCTCGTCGGTGGCGCCGCGCAGGGACTCGGCCAGCCGGCCGAAGGTGTCCTGGTGCCAGGCAGGCGGCGTCAGGTCGGAGAACAGCACCGGGTCGTAGCGCCACACCACCGCCGCCGGGCCGAATCGCTCCGCCACTCGGTGCAGCGCCGCCACCGCCCGCTCCGGCGCCACCACCGCCCGGTCGAGGCTGCGCGGATAGCCGAGCACGGTGTGTTGCACGACGAAGGGAAAGCCGCGCGCCGCCACCTCCTCCAGCACCGGCAGGAAGGGCTGCACGTTGCGGGTCCAGAACACGAAGCCGTCCACCGCCTCGGGCGTCAGCGCCAGGGTGGAGACCTGGCGGGCGTTGTAGGGGTTCCGCACTTGGACGCTGCCGGCCTCCAGCCGGCGGCGGAACCAGTCGCCGTAGAAGGCCGGGATGTCGGTGCGGTAGCTGGCGGATATGATCATCCGGAGTATGCCGTCCGTGCTATGATCAACGGGATCAACCCGTTGAAAGTTCTTGCCGAATGCTCAAGCTTCGCCGCGTCCCGGTGGACACCCGCTCGGAAAACGTCGCCTTCGTCAGCGCCGCCTGCACCCTGACCCGGGTGGAGGGCCTGCGGGCGCTGGCCAAGATCGAGGTCCACGGCGGCCGGCGGCGCATCCTCGCCACCGTCAACGTGGTGGAGGCCGATGGCGGTTGCGCCCTGGTGCAGCCCGACGAGCTGGGCCTGTCGGTGGAAGCCTTCGAGCGCATGGGCCTGCCCGAAGGCACCGACGTGCAGATCGAGTTCGCCGGCCCGCCGCGCAGCCTGGACGCCGTGCGCCGCAAGATCGAGGGCCGCATCCTGGGCGAGGACCAGTACCGCGCCATCATCGACGACATTTCCGCCCACCGCTACAGCCGCATGGAACTGGCCGCCTTCCTGGTCGCCGCCGCCGGCTTCATGACCACCGAGGAAGTGCTGGCGCTCACCCGCGCCATGGTCGATGCCGGCAACCGGCTGGCGTGGCCTTACGACACGGTGGTGGACAAGCATTGCATCGGCGGCATTCCCGGCAACCGCACCACCATGCTGGTGGTGCCCATCGTCGCCGCCCACGGCCTGCCCATGCCGAAGACCAGCTCGCGCGCCATCACCTCGCCCTCCGGCACCGCCGACACCATGGAGGTGCTGGCCCGCGTCGACCTGTCGCTGGACGAGATGCGGGCGGTGGTGGAGGCGGAACGCGGCTGCCTGGTGTGGGGCGGCCACATGAACCTGTCGCCGGCCGACGATATCCTGATCTCGGTGGAGCGGCCGCTCGGCATCGACACCCAGGAACAGATGGTCGCCTCCATCCTGTCGAAGAAGGCGGCGGCGGGCTCCAGCCACCTGCTCATCGACATTCCCACCGGCCCCTCGGCCAAGGTGCGCAGCCACACCGATGCGGTGCGCCTGCGCAAGATGTTTGAATACGTCGGCGATGCCCTCGGCCTCGTCATCGACGTCATGCTGACCGACGGGCGGGCGCCCATCGGCCGCGGCATCGGGCCGGTGCTGGAGGCGCGCGACGTCATGGCGGTGCTGCGCGCCGATCCCGACGCCCCGGCCGACCTGCGGGAGAAGTCGTTGCGGCTGGCCGGGCGGGTGCTGGAATTCGACGGCGGCATGCGCGGTGGCGGCGGCGAGGCCCGGGCGCGGGAGCTGCTGGACAGCGGCGCGGCGCTGGCCAAGATGGAGGCCATCATGGCCGCCCAGGGGCCGGCCCCGGCGCTGGTGGTGCCGGGGGATCTGGTGAAGGTGGTGGAGGCGTCGGCCGACGGCACCGTGGCGGCCATCGACTGCGCCCGCATCAACACCATCGCCCGTCTGGCCGGCTGCCCCTTCGACAAGGGCTCGGGCATCGACCTGTTCCGCAAGCCCGGCGACCGGGTGAGCAAGGGCGAGCCGCTTTATCGCATCCACGCCTGCCGCCCGGCCGATTTCGGCTTCGCCACCGCCGCCGCCGAGGAGGCCGACGGCTATACGATTGCGTGATGCCCCCTCAGGCGCCGGGCGGCCGCTTCTCGCGGCCTTGATGTTCGCCGCTCCTCGCGGCCTTGGCTCACGCCGCATAAGCGGCGGCGCGCGGTCGCGCTTGCCAAGCTGCAATGAGAGCACTTCATTGCAGCTTGGTGGGGGCTGAGGTTCGGCTGAGCCGTGGGGGGCGGGCGTCCGGCCCGCCAGGGTCAGAGCGGCAGGCCGAGGGCGGCCAGGGTGGCGCGCAGCTCGGGGGTGCCGGTGCCCTTTTCCGAACTGGTGAGGATCACCTCCGGGTGGGCGGCGACGTGGCGGGCCAGCTCGCCCTGGACTTGGATCAGGCGCTCGTCCGCCTCGCCCTTCTTCAGCTTGTCGATCTTGGTCAGCACGACCTGATAGTTCACCGCCGCCTGATCGAGCATCTTCATGACGTCGTGGTCGACGTCCTTCAGGCCGTGGCGGCTGTCCACCAGCACCAGCACCCGGCGCAGCTGCGGCCGTCCGCGCAGGTAGGACATGGTGAGGCGCGTCCACGCCTGCACCTTGTCCTTCGGCGCCTTGGCGAAGCCATAGCCCGGCAGGTCGGCGAGGATGAGGCGGTCGGCGAGGTTGAAGAAGTTCAGTTCCTGCGTCCGCCCCGGCGTGACCGAGGTGCGGGCGAGCGTGTTGCGGCCGGTGACGGCGTTGATGAGGCTCGACTTGCCGACGTTGGAGCGGCCGGCGAAGCACACCTCCGGCAGGTCGGTGTCGGGCAGCTGGGCAAGCCCCGCCACGCCGAGCATGAAGGTGGCCTCGCGGGCGAAGAGCAACCGCCCGGCTTCCAGCCAGGCGGCGCGTCCTTCTTCGCTCATGGCCTCGCCGGTGAAGGCGGGGGTCTGATCTTTCTTGCTCATACGGCGTCGGCGCGTTTCATGATGAGCCACTGCTGACCGATGGACAGCACGTTGTTCCACGCCCAGTAGAGCACCAGACCGGCCGGGAAGGCAGCCAGCATGAAGGTGAAGATCACCGGCAGGAACGACATGATCTTGGCCTGGATCGGGTCCGGCGGGGTCGGGTTGAGCTTCATCTGAAGCCACATGGTGACACCCATGATGAGCGGCAGCACGCCGATCATCAGGAAGCTGGGCGGCGTCCACGGGATGAGGCCGAACAGGTTGAAGATGGTGGTCGGGTCGGGCGCCGACAGATCCTGGATCCAGCCGTAGAACGGCGCGTGACGCATTTCGATGGTGACGAACAGCACCTTGTACAGCGCGAAGAACACCGGCACCTGGATCAGGATCGGCAGGCAGCCGGACACCGGGTTGGCCTTCTCGCGCTTGTAGAGGGCCATCATCTCCTGGTTCAGACGCACGCGGTCATCGGCGAAGCGTTCCTGGAGCTTCTTCATCTCCGGCTGAAGCTTCTTCATCTTGCTCATGGCCCGATAGGACTTATTGGCCAGCGGGAACATGATCGCCTTGATGATGACCGTGAAGGCCAGGATGGCGAGGCCGAAGTTGCCGACCAGGGCATACAGCCAGTTCAGCACATAGAAAAACGGCTTGGTCAGGAAGTAGAACCAGCCAAAATCAATGGCCAGGTCGAAGTTGGTGATGTTGAACTCTTCGGCATAGCGGTCGAGCAGATCGACCTGCTTGGCGCCGGCGAAGAAATGGTTGGTGACGCTGGTGGTGGCGCCCGGCGCCACGGTCATGCCCGGCTCCAGGTAGTCCACCTGATAGCGTTCGCCGCCCTGGCCGCGATAGGCGAAGCGGGCCTTGGTTTCCAGATCGGGCTGGAAAGCCAGCGCCGTCAGCCAGTATTTGTCGGTGATGCCGATCCAGCCGCCGGTGGTGGTGCGCTCCACGGTCTGCTCGTCGCGCAGCTCGGAGTAGTCCACTTCCTTCAGGGTGCCGCCGAAGACGCCGAGCGGGCCTTCGTGCAGGATGAAGAAGCCTTCCGTCGCCGGGGTGCCGGAGCGCGAGATCAGGCCATAGGGGAACAGCGTCACCGGCTGCTCGCCGGCATTGGTGACCGACTGCTCGACGGTGAACATGTAATGCTCGTCCACCCGGATGACGCGGGTGAAGCGCACGCCCTGCTCGTTTTCCCAGGTCAGGGTCACCGGTTGGTCGGGGCGCAACACGTCGCCGTCGGCGGTCCATACGGTCTGGGCGGTGGGGGCGATGGCGCCGGCGCCGGCGACCCAGCCGAACTCGGCGTAATAGGGGTTGGCGGCCCCGGCCGGCGACAGCAGGTCGATGCGCGGGCTGCTGTCGTCGGGGGTGACGCCGTAATTCTTCAGGGTCAGGTCGTCGATGCGGCCGCCCTGGAGGGTGATGGAGCCACGCAGCGCCGGGGTGTCGATGCGGATGCGGCCGGCATCATTGGCCAGCACGGCGGCGCGGTCGGTCGGGCCGCCCGGAACCGAGGGCGCGACCCCGCCCGGCGTCGGCGTCTCGGGCGCCAGCGGCGCATCGGACTGGCCCGGCGCCTGCTGGCCCTGCTGCGCCGTCTGCTGCTGCTCGGGCGGCACCTCGGCCTTGGGCCAAAGGAACTCGAACCCCAGCAGGATCGCCAGCGAAAGGGCAATGGCCAGGATCAGGTTGCGCTGTTCAGGCATGGGTCCGTTTCTTCCGTTCGACCGAAGCGTCCGCGTCCGGCGTGTAGGTCAGGGAACAGGATGGTGGTGGGAGGCGTCACCGCAACCGCAGCCATCGGTGCGGGTGGCGCCGCCGCGGCGGCGGGCGTCGTGGACCGGGTCGGTCCCCGGCACCGGGTCGTAGCCGCCGGCCGAGAAGGGATTGCAGCGCAGCACCCGCCACACGGCAAGGGCGGTGCCCTTCAGCGGCCCATGCACCGACAGCGCCTCCAGGGCGTAGTTGGAGCAGGTGGGCGAATGCTTGCAGGCGGGCGGAAACAGGGGGGACAGCACGAGCTGATAGCCGCGCACCAGTCCGCGCAGGATGCCGCTAGCGATGGTCATGGGGCATCGACCTTGTTCCCGTTGCCGTCGTGGCCGCGCAGGGCCCCCAGACGTTTAAGCGCCCACCGCAGATCATGCAACATCTGATCGAACGGCAACGAAACCGTCGCATCGGCGCGACCGATGAGCACGTAGTCGTAACCGGTCTGCGCGTACTGGGGCAGGATCTGGTCGGCGACGGCACGCAAACGCCGCCGTGCCCGGTTCCGCTTCACCGCGTTGCCGACCTTGCGGCTGGTGGTGAAGCCGACGCGCAGGCCGGCGGTGTCGCTAACGCGGGCGGAAGCCGAACCGGTGGCTTCCTGTGGTACGGCAGGCTGGGGTGCGATCTGGAGGATGAAGCCCGGCGTCACCCACTTGCGGCGGGTGCCGGCGACGCGCAGGAAATCGCGCCTGGTCTTCAGCCGCGCGGGAGCGCCCCCCACGGGACTACCCGCGCCCCGATCAGGCGCTGAGGCGCTTGCGACCCTTGGCACGGCGGGAATTGATCACGCGACGGCCGCCCACGGTGGCCATGCGGGACCGGAAGCCATGACGGCGCTTGCGGACAAGGCGGCTCGGCTGGTACGTGCGCTTCACGGTTACTCTCCATCTACGGGCGGCGCGCGGCCTCACGGGCGGGCGGCGCCTGGACATCGTCTCGGAACTGGGTCCTCCACGGGCCGCACCGGCGAGTCTCCGCGAGGAAGGGGGCCGTATACCCCTATCCGCCAGCCGAAGTCAACAGGCGCGCGGGCCAGGGGGTGGCGGTGAGACGGAAAACCGCTCCTCGCGTGCTCGCGGCGGTGCCGGCTGCCCACGCCGCCCCAGTCTGACAGGAAATCACCGTCGGCCACAGAGGGCGGCCACAGAGGGCGACCACAGAGGGGAAGACGCTTCCGGTCGGGCCGCCGTGCATCGGCGAGTCGCGCCCACGACCCGCGCTCCGGCGTCGACGTGGCCACGGGCCGTGTGGTCGAGGTCGACCCGCCTGGAGTAGGCTGGCGCTGCCATCAGGGAGTCCGCCCGTGCCCGAAACCTCCGCCCCGCCCCCCTTCCACCGCAGCCTGTCGGCCCGACTGCTGGTGCTGACCGTGCTGTTCGTGATGCTGGCCCAGGTGCTGATCTTCGCGCCCTCGATCGGCCGATACCGACTGGAATACCTCACCGAGCGGCTGGCGCAGGCGCATCTCGCCCTGCTGGCGCTGGAGGCGACGGCCGACGGGATGGTCGACGAGCGGTTGCAGATGCGCCTGCTGCACCATGCCGGCGCCCGCGGCATGACCGCCTGGCGGCCCAACCGGCCGCTGCTCATGCTGGGAGAAGACCCGCCGCAGCTCGATGTGCTGTTCGATCTTCAGGGGGCGGGCTACTTCACCCTGGTCGGCGACGGCATGGCGGCACTGGTGCGCACCGATAACCGCCTGATCGGTGTCATCGGCCAGAGTCCCAAGGATCCCGAGGTGGTGCTGGCGGTGTCCCTCGACGAAGCCCCCATGCGCCGTCAACTGCTGGCCTTCGGCAAGCGCATTTTCGTCATCAGCCTGTTCATCTCGCTGATCACCGCGACGCTGGTCTACGTCACCCTGCATCTGTGGCTGGTGCGGCCGATCCTGCGGCTGGCGGCGGCCATGGCTGCCTTCCGCCGGGCGCCGCGCGACCCGGCGCGGGTGCTGCGTCCGAGTCGGCGCCGCGACGAGGTGGGCGTGGCGGAGCGCACCCTGGCCGCCATGCAGACCGACCTGCGGGCCGCTCTCGCCCAGCAGGCGCGGCTGGCGGCGGTGGGCACGGCGGTGAGCAAGATCAGCCACGACCTCAAGGGCGTGCTGTCGGCGGCGCTGCTGGAAAGCGACCGCCTGGAGGCGACCGCCGCTGATCCCGAGATCAAGCATGTGACGGCGGGCATCGCGCGGGCGCTCGACCGGGCGGTTCATCTGTGCAGCCGTACCCTCAACTTCGCCAAGGAAGGCCCGCCCGAGGTGCGGCGCGAGCCGGTCGCCCTGGCCGCCATGGTAGAGGCGGCGATGACGGCGGCGGCGCCCGCCATCGGACCGTCACGGGTGACGCTGGCGGTGCCGGAGGGGCTGCTGGTGCTGGCCGATGCCTGTCAGTTGCCACGGGTGTTCGAGAACCTGATCCGCAACGCCGCCGAGGCCGGGGCCGCTCACATCACCGTGAGCGCCACCGTCGGCGGCGATGGCGGCACAGGGGGCGGCGGGATGGTGACGGTGACGGTCGCCGATGATGGCCCCGGCCTGCCGCCGCGGGCGCGGGACAACCTGTTCCAGCCATTCTCCGGCTCCGCCCGGGCCGGCGGCACCGGCCTCGGTCTGCCCATCGCGCGGGAGATCGCCCAGGCCCTTGGTGGGGATCTGGTGCTTGCCGCGACCGGTCCCCAGGGAACCGCCTTCCGCCTGACGCTGCCGATCATGGACGCCGCATGACGGCGAGTTCAGGCAAATACCCCCGTGCTGCCACAGGGTTTCCTTATTGAGGCCACATTCGCGGGCGAGAGTCTGTCTCAGGTCCTCCCCCGGACCCCTGGCCGGTTTGCCCCATGACCGGCCACAGACCGCAGCCTGGCGGCCGGCGCGCCCGATCCCCCCTCCGCGCCGGCCGCTCGCTGTCTCGGCGGCGCGGTGACGGTGGCGAAGACACCGCACTTTTCCCCGCGACATCGGCCGTCGGCTCTCCTATCCTCCCGCCCCATGACCGACCAAGCCTACACCGACGCGGCGGAATTCGCGGGCAGCGGCCTCGTGTGCATCCGTGGCGAGCGTATCGTCTTCGCCGACCTCGACTTCTCCCTGGCGCCGGGCGAGGCGATCCTGTTGCTTGGCCCCAACGGCAGCGGCAAGTCCAGCCTGCTACGACTGAT
>JAEWWF010000408.1 GCA_023396465.1 Pseudomonadota bacterium | reverse complement strand
GGCGACCACGCCGCGGGTGCGTTCCGCCGGCCGGCCGGCCGGCAGCGGGGTCGCCGCCACCAGCAGCGCCGACAGGACGAAGGTCGTTGCGTTGGCGAGGAACAGGCCATCGTAGCTGATCACCAGCAGCGCCGCCGCCGCCAGGGCGGGGCTTGCCAGCGCCTCCAGGTCATAGGCGAGGCGCGACAAACCAAGGGCACGGGTGTAGCGGGTTTCCTCGGGCAGGACGTCGGGAATGGTGGCCTGGAAGGTGGGGGTGAAGCCCGCCGCCGCCACGTTGAGAACGACGATCAGGGCATAGACCTGCCACAACTCGGTCACCAGCGGCAGGCAGGCGACGATGGCCGCCCGCACCAGATCGAGCCCCACCAGCAGCGCCTTGCGCGGCAGCAGGTGGGCGATGCCGCCGATGGCCGGCGCCACCAGCACATAGGCCACCATCTTCAGCGCCAGCACGGTGCCGAGCACCGCCCCGGCGTCGCCGCCGGCCAGATCGTGGGCCAGCAGTGCCAGTGCCACGGTGGTCAGTCCGGTGCCCACCAGCGACGTGACCTGGGCGGCGAACAGGCGTCGGAACACGCCATCGCGCAAGGGCGAGGCGGTGGCAGGGGAAGGATGGTCGTGCGGCATGGGGGCGGTGCCAGTTGGGGAAGGGGGAGGCATAGTGTCGGCAGAAATCCCGCCACCGGGCAACAAATTCCCGGCAGGAGCTGCCGGGCAAACGCGCGTCTGCGCGGGGAGGGTGGAAAATCAAGTGCTTGGCCCTGGCGTAAACTTTGCTTTAACGGCCGCTGCCTGCCGAAGAGGATCACCGCCATGACCCGACCTTCGACCGTCGTCGACCGCGTGGAGACCGCCGCGCCGCGGCCGGTCCGCCCAACCTCCATCCGCCCACCGGAGAGCGGCAGCGATCGCTTGTTCCAGGACATCGTGCGGGCCTTCGGCGGCACCGCTCAGCCGGCGCGGGTCCATGTGGCGACGCTGATCCGCGAGGCGCAGGCGGTGTTCCGGGTGGATGGCCGCATGGTCGCCAGCCTATGGCGGGATGGGGCGACGGAAATCGCCGACCCGGCCTTCGCCGGGGCCTTCGACGGCGAGCGCCTGCATGCCGCCGCCGATGCCGCCGGGCTGGAGGGGCAGGCGCGCCTCGATCACCTGACCGACGCCATCGCCGCCGCCCTCGGCGACCGGGCGACGGTGGAGCGGTGGGACGGCGATCCATCGGCCCCCACTTGGCAGGATTATTTGGAGGGGCGCCTGTTCACCGCCGCCGATCATGCCTTCGGCCGCCGCCCTTATCGCATCGAGCCGCCGCCGCCCGGCGGTGGCGACCGGGTGAAGGATCTCTGGGTGCTCAATCGGGTGTCCGACGGCGAATAGGCACCGCCGCGCTAGAGGGGGCCTCGCGTACCGCTGTATCGCCTCTTGTCTCAGGGTGGCGGCTTGGCGTTTCATGCCTGCCGGGCATCCCTTGAACGCGAGGAGGCGACGCATGACCCTTTCCATTCTCCTGGTCGGCTGCGGCAAGATGGGCGGCGCCATGCTGTCCGGCTGGCTGGAGACCAGCCTGCGGCCGCAGGACGTGGTCATCGTCGAGCCGGGCGGCAGGATGGAGGCGCCGGCCGGGGTGCGGGTGGTCGACAGCGCCGAGGCGGTGCCGGAGGGGTTCCACCCCGATGCCGTGGTCCTGGCTGTCAAGCCGCAGGTGATGGCCGAGGTGCTGCCGGCCTATCGCCGCTTCGTCGCCCCCGGCACCGTGTTCCTGTCGGTCGCCGCCGGCCGCACCCTGGCCTTCTTCGCCGAGACATTGGGCGAGACGGCGGCGGTGGTGCGCGCCATGCCCAACACGCCGGCCGCCGTCGGCCGCGGCATCACCGTCTGCTGCCCGAACACCCTGGTCGATACCGCCATGCGCGACCGCTGCTCCGACCTGTTGCGGGCGGTCGGGCAGGTGGCCTGGGTGGAGGACGAGGCCCATATGGATGCGGTGACGGCGGTGTCCGGCTCCGGCCCCGCCTACGTCTTCCTGTTGGCGGAGGCCATGACCCAGGCCGGCATCGCCGCCGGCCTGCCGCCGGATCTGGCGGCGCAACTGGCCCGCGCCACCGTCTGCGGCGCCGGGGAACTGATGCACCAGTCGCCGGAACACCCGGCCACGCTGCGCCAGAACGTCACCAGCCCCGGTGGCACCACGGCGGCGGCGCTGGCCGTGCTGATGGCGGAGGACGGGCTCGCCGACCTGATGACGCGGGCGGTGGCCGCTGCCGCTCACCGCTCGCGGGAACTCGCGGGGTAGGTCAGACCTTTATGTCCCGACAGCCGGCCGAGGAGGAAAGACAGATGACCCCACCCGATCCCGACAGCCTGCCCGACCGCATCGGCGCCGCCGTGTTCACGGTGGCGGCGGCGCACGGGTGGTCCCGTGTCAGCCCCGCCGAGGTGGCGCTCGCGGCCGGCCTTGACGTCCACGACGTGGTGCGCGCCTATCCCGGCCCACAGGCGCTGGTGGACGAGGCCTTCCGCCATACCGACCGGCTGGCGCTGGTCGGCCGCACGGAGGCCGATCCGTCGGAGCCGGTACGCGACCGTCTGTTCGACGTGCTGATGGCACGATTCGAGGCGATGGCGCCGCATCGGCAGGCCATCGCGTCCTACCTGAAGGGGCTGCCGCTGCGTCCGTTCGACGGGCTGTATTCCGCCCTTCGGCTCGGCCGCTCCATGGCCCTGACGCTGGAAGCGGCGGGACTGTCGGCTTCCGGCCTTGTCGGTTACGTCCGCATCAAGGGGCTCGCTTATACCTACTTGTGGGTGTTGCGAACTTTTGTGCAGGACGAGACCCCCGACCTGGCCCGCACCATGGCGGCACTCGACAAGGCACTGAAAAACCTTGACGATTTTGTCGGGATGGTGCCGGGATGCCGCGCTCCCCGTGGCGCCGGCCCTGGTTCCGGGGACGACCGGTCGCCGCCCACCGATACCCCCGCGCGGCCCGGTCGCCCCGGCAGTGATCCCGAGATGCCGGCGGCGGACGACTAGGGGCCGTGGGGATTCATGGGCCACAGCTTCAGGCCGCACGTTGTGCGGCGCAGCATTTCGCCTTGACTTGTGCATGTGCGAAAATTACCGTGCTGCCACTCCGCTTACGAGTTAAACCCGCTGGGAGGTGAATCATGGCCAAGACCGATCTGCCGTTCGATTTCGACATCACCAAGTACATGAGCGAAATGAAGGTGCCGGGCGTCGACATGGATACCATGGTCACCGCCCAGCAGAAGAACCTGGAGGCGCTGACCGCCGCCAACCGCCTCGCCTTCGAGGGCATGCAGGCGCTGATGAAGCGTCAGGCCGAACTGCTGCGTCAGGTGGTGGAAGAGACCGCCGCCGCCGCCTCTGGCATCGCCGGCGCGCCGACCCCGACCGAGAAGATCGTCAAGCAGACCGAACTGGCCAAGGAAGCCTTCGAGCGCGCCGTCGCCAACGCCCGCGAGATGTCGGAACTGGTGGCGAAGTCCAACGCCGAAGTGACCGACCTGCTCAACCGCCGCTTCGCCGAATCGCTTGAAGAGATCAAGAGCGTGGTCGCCAAGGCTGGCGTTGCCGCGTCGCGCAAGTAAGCTGCTCCACCTGGCGTCGAGCGCGCCGGGCGCGGACTGAACAACGGCCGTCCTCCGTTCGGGAGGGCGGCCGTTTCGTTTGGGCTGCCCGGCTTCCTTCAAAAGCGGATCGTAGGCGGCCTGAAAAGGGGCCTCACGCCATCTCGCGGGGGAAGATGCAGATGTCGCGATAGGCACCGACCACCCGCGACCAGCCCATCCACAGCGCCTCGGCGGTGATGGCGTGGCCGATGGACACTTCCGCCGTCCACGGCACGGCATCAAGGAAGGCATGTAGGTTGGTCAGGCTGAGGTCGTGGCCGGCGTTCAGGCGCAGGCCGGCCTCATGGGCGGCGCGGCCGGCGGCGCGGTACTCGTCCAGCGGGCGGCCGTGGGCATAGGCGCCGGTGTAGATCTCCACCGCCGCCGCGCCCAGCGCTCGTGCCTTGGCCGGGGCGGTGGGGTCGGGCTCGATGAACAGCGACACGCGGATGCCGGCGGCGTTCAGGCGGGCGATCACCGGGCGCAGGAACTCCGCTTCCGCGTCCAGATCCCAGCCTTCCTCGCTGGTGTGTGCCTCGGGTGGGTCGGGAACCAGGGTGGCCTGATGGGCGTCGGTGTCGATGACCAGCCGCAGCCAGTCTTCCGACGGGAAACCTTCGATGTTGTATTCGGCGCCGTTGCCATGGTCGCGCACCACGGCCGCCAGTACCGGCACGTCGCTGCGGCGGATGTGGCGTTCGTCGGGGCGGGGGTGGACGGTGACGCCGTGGGCGCCGGCCGTCAGTACCGTGCGCGCCGCCTCGGCCACGTCGGGCAGGCCGATGTCGCGCTGGTTGCGAAGCAGGGCGACCTTGTTGAGGTTGACGCTGAGCATGGTCGGCATGGCGGGCGGCATCCGTCGCTGGTGGCGCAAAAGGACGGCCAGTCTGCCGGCTGCCGCCGTCGTGCGCCAGTGCCATATTGCAGTGGCTCTTTCGTCGGCGTCGGCGGGTCGCTACCCTGGCGCCCTTTCCAAGCGGCGCGAGGGGCCCCATGAGCACCGATCCCATCAGCTTCGACGATTTCCTGAAGGTCGATATCCGCGTCGGCACCGTGGTGCGGGCCGAGCCCTATCCGGAGGCACGCAAGCCCGCCATCAAGATGTGGATCGACTTCGGTCCGGAGATCGGCGAGCGCCGCACCTCCGCCCAGGTGACCGTTCACTACACGCCCGACACCCTGGTGGGGCGGCAGGTGGCGGCGGTGGTGAATTTCCCCGCCAAGCAGATCGGCCGCTTCATGAGCGAGTGTCTGGTGTTGGGGTTCGCCGATGCCGACGGGGCCATCGTGCTGATCCGCCCCGACCAAGCGGTGCCCGACGGCCAGCGTCTGCACTGAGCCGCTGCGGCGGGCCGCCTCAGATCAGGCCATAGGCCCAGGCCAGCAGGCCAAGGCCGAGGGCGATGCGGTAAAGGGCGAAGGGGGTGTAGGTGGCCCGCTTCAGCCACGCCATCAGCAGGGCGATGGCCACCAGCGCCGACAGGAAGGCCAGTCCGGCGGCGATAAGGGCGGCATGGGTCAACTGCCAGTCGCCGCTCTCGGCGATATGCCAGCCCGACAGCACGCCGGCGCCGAGGATGGTCGGGATCGACAGCAGCATGGACAGGCGGGCGGCTTCCCCACGCTCGTATCCGAGCACGCGGGCCGCCGTCATGGTGATGCCGGAGCGGCTGGTGCCGGGGACCAGGGCCAGGGCCTGCGCCATCCCGATCACCACGGTGTCGCTCCAACTCATGTGCTCGGCCCGCTTGACGGTCATGCACAGGCGGTCAACCACCCACAGCAGGACGCCAAACACCAGCGTCGTCCAGCCGATGACGGCAATGGCGCGGCCGAAGGTGGCGATGACATCGCGCAGCAGGAAGCCGGCCACCACCACGGGAACGGTGGCGATGATGACCTGCACCGCCAGCCGGCCGAGCGGATCGCGGCGGCCGCGGGCGATCCGGGTGAGGCCCACCGCCATCCCCCACACATCACGGCGGAAATACAGCAGCACCGCCAGCAGCGTGCCGACATGCGCCGCCACGTCCATGTCGAGTCCCTGGTCGGGCCAGCCGGTGAGGGCGGGCACGAGCACGAGATGGCCCGACGAACTGATGGGCAGGAACTCGGTGATGCCCTGCACCACCGCGAGCACCAGGATTTGGAGAAGCGTCACCCGGACCCCCTGGGAATGGCGTGACGCCCTTCTATCACAGCCAGGGATTCCGCCGGAAGCGGGGACATGGTTCGCAAATGTGTACTAAAAGGCGCGGCAGCTCAGCCATTTGGCCGCAGGGTGATGGGGGAGGTTATAAAATTGCGCAAAAATTGGTAAACAAAGTTGACCTAAATGCCGTTTTTTGCTTGGAGTCTGCCGTTTTCGCACTTATTGGAATGGTGATCACGGTCCCCTATCCATCAGTCGACGCGAGGAGGCTGCGCCATGGCGCGCAACACGATGCTACGCTTCACCACGCTCGAGCAGGAGTATCCGACGAAGCGCCCGGCCGAGATGCGCCGCGAGGACTTCGACGAGATCTACACTGCCTTTGAGCCGGCAAAAGCGGCGGATCAGGCCTCCCGTTGCGAGCAGTGCGGCATTCCCTTCTGCCAGATCCACTGCCCGCTCGGGAACAACATCCCCGACTGGCTGATGCTGACCGCCAGCGGTCGCCTGGAGGAGGCCTACGCGGTGTCCTCGGCGACCAACAACATGCCGGAAATCTGCGGCCGCATCTGCCCGCAGGACCGTCTGTGCGAAGGTTCCTGCGTGCTGGAGCAGAGCCGCCACCGCGCCGTCACCATCGGCTCGGTCGAGAAGTACATCACCGACACCGCCTGGGCCGAAGGCTGGGTCAAGCCGGTGGTGCCGGACGCCGAGAACGGCCGGTCGGTCGGCATCATCGGCGGCGGCCCCGCTGGCATGGCGGCGGCGGAACAACTGCGCGGCAAGGGCTATGCCGTGCATGTCTATGACCGCCACGACCGCATCGGCGGCCTGCTGATCTACGGCATTCCCGGCTTCAAGCTGGAGAAGTACGTGGTCGAGCGGCGGGTGAAGCTGCTGCAGGACGCCGGCGTCGTCTTCCACCCCAACACCGATGTCGGCAAGGACATCTCCTTCGCCGACCTGCGCGCCCGTCACGATGCCGTGCTGGTCGCCACCGGCGTCTACAAGGCCCGCCAGCTGACCTGCCCCGGCGCCGGCCTGACCGGCGTTCACAAGGCGCTGACCTACCTCACTGCCTCCAACCGGATCGGCATGGGCGACAGCGTTCCGGCCTACGAGTCGGGCGAGCTGAACGCCGCCGGCAAGAACGTCGTCGTCATCGGCGGCGGCGACACCGCCATGGACTGCGTGCGCACCGCCATCCGCCAGGGCGCCAAGGCCGTGCGCTGCGTCTACCGCCGCGACCGCGAGAACATGCCCGGCTCCCAGCGCGAAGTGGCCAACGCCGTCGAGGAAGGGGTCGAGTTCGTGTGGAT